>CAZHRW010000299.1:0-9726 GCA_964535025.1 uncultured Planctomycetales bacterium | reverse complement strand
TGTGGCACAGGCCGTTGCCGTGGGTTCCCCTGCGTTCTTTGTGGCCTTTGTGGCTCTCTTGGCCGTTCTGTTTGCGGCGACAAAGCAACCACGAAAACGCGAGGAGAACCGGATTTGTTTCGTATTTCGGGATTTCGGATTGCGTGCTTCCGCCGCCGGCAGGACCGGCCGAGCGACGGCGACGAAGACTCGACACGTTAGGGAAGGCACCTCATGACTGATCTGGATGCGGTATTCAAGGCGTACGACATTCGCGGGATCTACCCCACCGGCGTCGACGAGGACCTGGCCTGGAAGGTCGGCAACGCCACCGCCCAGTTCCTCCGCACGCACCTGAGCGGCTACGACCGCGGGCAGGCGTCCGCCAACCGCCTCGTCGTCGGCCGCGATATGCGCACCCATAGCGACGGCCTGGCCGCGAGCCTCATCGAGGGCATCCTCGCTGGCGGCGCCGGGTGCGTCGACATCGGCATGGTCGACACCCCGATGATCTACTTCGCCATCAACCACCTGGGCACCTGCGGCGGCATCCAGGTGACCGCCAGCCACAACCCGCCCGAGTACAACGGCTTCAAGATCTCCGGCCAGAAGGCCCGCCCCATCGGCGCCAATACCGGCCTCAAGGAGATCAAGCACATCACCTCCACCGCCCGGCGGACCCCGCCGATGGACACCCCCCCGCCGGTGGAGCGGATGGACCTGTGGGAGGCGTACGGCCGCCACGTCCGGCAGTTCCTCAAGCTGCCGCGACCGCTGAAAATCGTCGTCGACGCCTCCAACGGGATGGCCGGCAAGATGGTCCCGGCCATCTTCGACGGAACCGACCTGGAGATCATCCCGCTGAACTTCGAGATCACCGGCCGGTTCGTCCACCCGCCCAACCCGCTGGTCGAGGCGAACCTCCAGATGACCAAGGATGCTGTCGTCGCCCACGGCGCCGATTTCGGCGTCTGCTTCGACGGCGACGCCGACCGCTGCATGTTCGTCGATGAGCGGGGTGCATCGATCGGCTGCGACCTGATGACGGCGCTGCTGGCGCGGCACTTCCTGCGGAGCAACCCCGGCGCGACGGTCGTGTACGACCTGCGGTCCAGTCGCGTCGTCGCCGAGGAGATCCTCGCCGCCGGCGGCACGCCCCGTCGCGAGCGGGTCGGCCACGCGTTCATGAAGAAGGCCATCGCCGACACCCACGCCGTCTTCGGCGGCGAGCTCAGCGGGCACTTCTACTTCCGCGACAACTTCAACGCCGACTCCGGCGCGATCGCCCTGGCCGTCGCCTCCAGCGTCATCGCCGCCGGCTCGGCCCCGCTCAGCGCGCGGATCGCCCCGCTGGCCCGCTACGCCGCCAGCGGCGAGAGCAACTTCCAGGTCGCCGACAAGGCCGCCGTCATGGACCAGCTCGCCGAGACCTTCGCCGACGCCAAAATCGACCGCCTCGACGGCGTGACCGTCGATTGCGGCACCTGGTGGTTCAACGTCCGGCCCTCCAACACCGAGCCGCTCCTGCGGCTGAACCTCGAAGCCGCCGACGAAGACGAACTGCACACCAGGCTCAAGGAGGTCGAGGGGATCCTCGGCGAGCCGGTGGCGCACTAGGACGATAGCCGCCTCGGGAGCCCGTGGGTGGTCACGGCGAATATCGAATATCGAACAAGGAATATCGAATATCGAACCAGGCTGACGCCCCAGGGCGCGCCAGCAGTCGTTCGCCGTTTACTTCGATATTCGATATTCCTTGTTCAGTATTCGATATTCATTGTTCCGGCGCCAGCGGCGCCGGCGCTGCCGGCCCCGCAGGATCCTCGCGGCGTGGAGCTGCGTCTGATCTACTTCCCGCCGCACCGGTTCCCCGCGCCCCGGGTCGTCCGCGCCGGCGACCTGACGGTTGTCACCGACGCCGCGACGTGCGAGGAGGCGGCCCTGCGCGATCACCTCGCAGCGCTCGAGCGGATCCTCACCGGCCTGCCGCTCGGCCCGGCGACGCAGCCGGCGTCCCAGCCGGCGACGCGGCCGTCCGCGCCGACGGTCACGGCGGCCCTGTACGCCCGTCGCGAGTCGTTTCGGGCGCTGTGGCACCGCGTGGGGGTGTACTACGATGGACAGTTTGTCGGCATCGCCGACGCCGGCGGCTACAGTTATCGGCCGTTCTGCGCGACGTTCCTCGACGCGGCGGCCCCCCGGGCCATCCCGCCGGAGCTGTCGCACGAGATCGCCCACGTCTGGCTGTGGAGCCGTGCCGGCCTGCCCAACGACGGCAACTGGCTGGCCGAGGGTCTCGCCACGGCGATCCAGCTCCGCCTGTCCCCCGCGCCCGACCAGCGGCGGGCGTGGGCCGAGCGGGTGCGGACCGGCCGGTTCGTCCCGCTCAAGCGGCTGATGACCACCGCCCCGCTCGACGCCCGCCACTACTGGCAGGCCGCGACGCTCGTGGAAACCCTCCTCGCCCACCACGGCGACCGCCTCGGCGCCCTCATCCAGGCCGTCGCCGACGGCCGCGAGGCCCACGCCATCGTCACCGAGGTGCTCGCAACCACCTGGCTGACGCTGGACCGCCGGTGGCGCGCCCACGTCGCCGACGTGCCGTAGGGCTTGCTTCTACGGCGCCTTGTCCTCTTCGATCAGCTCGAAGCCCAGCAGCGTGGCGAGGTCCTCAACGTCGTGTCGGTAATCGCCGAAAAAGACGACGCGGTGATTGCTGAACCGGGTGCGATCGTACTGCTCGAGCAGGGCGCGTGTGTCGCTGCGGATGGCCAGCTTGGTTCTGCAGGAGACCCCGGGGCTGTTCCACTGCGAAAACAGGTCCTCCCCCGACACGCTCCTGCCGCTGAACACGGTGATCTGCCGGTCGAGCAGGTTCATCTGGACCACCGTCACGGGCGCCTCGATCGGCAGATTCACCTGCACGCACGCGCCGCCCACCTCCTTCTCGTGCAGCGGCATGTTTCGCAGGGTGTAACTGCACGTCGCCGCATCGTCCCCCCACACGTTCAACGAGCATTCACAGTGACCGATGATCACCAGGCCAAGGAACGGATCGAGGATGTAATCCCCCGTGAAACTGCCCCGCCCGGTCATGCCGTACCCGAGCTGCTGCATCAGCATCGCGTTGATCAGACATTCGCCGGTAGTGATCATGCCTTCCATCGACAACTGCGTCGCCGCCAGGCATTGCGAGGCGATAATCCCCCCGGGGTAATGGCCGAAGACGCCGTACCCTTCCGTCGTGACGGCCTCGCACCCGTGCCGGTCCCGCAGGTGCTTCATCGCCAGATAGACCTTGGCCGATTCGATCACCTGGGGCCTGCTGGTGTTTTTCATCCCATAGGCGTTTCGAATCCACCGGTCGGCGATGCGTTCGGCCTCCCGGGCGTCGGTTCGCCGGATCGCGTCGACCAGGTCGGCCAGTGTGGCCGTCGCGAACTCCGTCCCGAACACTTCGGCCGCCGTCCGGCGAAACCGCTCGGCCTGCTCGTCCGAAGCGGGTTCGTACGTCCCCAGGAAATTCGATGCATCGGTAATACTCAGCAGCCGGTACTTCATGCCGGCGATCGCCCGGATGATCCGGATCTTCCTCGCCAGGTTGTCCATGCGGGCGGCAAATACGGCGGGATCGCGGTCTCGAACCATCGGCACGCAGTCGAACAGCACCTTCCGTCGCCGATCCCGCCCGGGCTGAAAGCCGGACATCCAGGTCTGCCACATCCGAAAAACGCTGACGATCGGCAGGCCGGTTCGGGCCAGCGCGTCCGGGACGGGCCCGAAGACCACCGCCCCGTCGATCCGCCCGGCCTGATCCAGATCCGCAACGGCCGTCTCGGGATCGATCGGGGCGGTCGTCCCGACGAACTCGACGCCTTCGCATCGTCCGCGCAACTCGGCGAGGATCTGCTCGTGGGTCAGCACATGCTGGAGATCCTCGTCAGCCCAGTCCACTTCGTGCCCCCGCCCTTCGGAACGAAACATCACGAACACTCTCGCGTGTGCCTGCACCGCCACGTCTCCTTTCCCCGCGCCACGGGCCGGGTCAACCCGCCGATTATCCCGGCCACCGTCCCGGGGGCAAGGGCCTCGCCGAGAAATCCACCCGGACCGGCCGACCGGCAACCTGGGCAGTGGCCCGGACGAGCCTGCCCGAACCGGCAGCGCCGAATGGGGGTGGCAATTGCTTTGACTTTGGCTGGGAGGGCCCCTATCATAACGTAATGGTCGGGGGCGGTGCGGAAAAGGGTTTCCGCATCCCCGCCGATGAATACGATTGGCGCCCGCATTCTTCCACAGCAGACACTCAGGTCTGTCGCTCCGGTGAACATTTCTTCACTGTCGCGGCTCTGTCGCTTGAGGACACGCTCGCGAACCCATTCGCCCAGAACAGAAGGAGCCATATTAATGGCAACCGGCACAGTGAAGTGGTTCAACGATTCCAAGGGCTTCGGATTCATCGAGGCCGCCGACGGCACCGAGGCGTTCGTGCATCACGGCGACATCCAGGGCGAGGGCTTCAAGTCGCTCGCCGAGGGCGAATCGGTGACCTTCGACCTCACGCAGGGCCCCAAAGGGCCCAAAGCCGTCAACGTCCGCAAGGGCTGATCGCGGTCGACCAGGATACCTTCGCGGCGCCGGTCCGACCGGGTCGGCGCCGCAGTTTTCTTACGTCGCCGGGCCTTGGGCCCCGTTGCGCCGACGTCGTATGCCTGACGGTCGGCCGGCCC
Source organism: uncultured Planctomycetales bacterium (assembly GCA_964535025.1). GTDB lineage: Bacteria > Planctomycetota > Phycisphaerae > SM23-33 > FEN-1343 > JAAYZK01. The sequence continues at coordinate 5,017 of CAZHRW010000299.1, read as the reverse complement.
ATGCCGCTGCCTGACGTCGCGGGTGAGCCTTATGCGCCTTTATCTGATCAATCCGCGTAACCCGCTGGTGAGTCTGGCCAACGTGCGCCAGAGCCGGTGGAATCGCTACCGTGTCTGGAAACCGCTGGGCCTGCTCGTGCTGGCAGGGATGACGCCGCCGGAGTGGGAGATCACCGTCATCGACGAGAACCTCGCCCTGCCCGACTACGCCACCCTGCCGCCGCCCGATCTGGTGGGCGTGACGGCGTTCACCTCCCAGGCCTGCCGCGCCTACGAGGTCGCCGCCGAGTTCCGCAGCCGGGGCGTGCCCGTCGTCATGGGCGGGATCCACGCCACCATGCGCCGCGAGGAAGCCATGGCGCACGTGGACTGCGTGGTCACCGGGGAGGCCGAGGAGGTCTGGCGGCAGGTGCTCGCCGACGCCGGGGCCGGACGCCTCCGGCGGGTCTATGACGGCCACCATGTCGACATGGCCGAGATCCCGCTGGCGCGGCATGACTTGCTGAGCGAGGGCTACGCGTTCGGCTCGATCCAGACGACGCGCGGCTGTCCGCTCAACTGCAGTTTCTGCAGCGTGTCGGCCTTCAATGGCCGGCGGTACCGCCACCGCCCGATCGACCACGTGATCGCCGAGATGCGGACCCTTCGCGAGAAACTGGTGCTGGTGGTGGACGATAATCTCATCGGCACCACCGCCGCCCACATCGAGCGCGCCAAGGATCTGTTTCGCGCCATGATCGCCGCCGACCTGGGCAAACGCTGGATCTGCCAGGTCACCATCAACATGGCCGATGACGACGATCTTCTCGAACTGGCCGCTCGCGCCGGCTGCCGCGGCGTGTTCATCGGGTTCGAGTCCCCCACCGCCGAGGGGCTGGCCGAGATCGGCAAGAAGTTCAACCTGCTGAAGGGGCGCGACCTGCGTGCGTCGGTCCGACGCATCCAGCGACATCGCATCCTGGTGGTGGGCTCGTTCATCATGGGCCTGGACACCGATGAGCCGGGCATCGGCAGGCGGATCGCCCAGGCGGCGCGGCGCTACGGGGTGGACATCCTCAACACCCTGTTCCTCACGCCGCTGCCGGGCACGCGCCTCTGGGAACAGATGGAGCGCGAAGGCCGTATCGCCGCCGACGACTTCCCCGAGGACTGGCGGTACTACACGCTGGGCTTCCCCACGGCGCACTACCGGAACTTCTCGTGGTCCGAGATCGTCGCCGAGATGAAGGCCTGCGACGGCGGGTTCTACTCGCTGCGGCGGATCCTCGGCCGCATGTGCGGCACGGTCCTGCGGCGTCGCCAGCCGCTGGTGGCGCTGGTGAGCAACCTGTCGTATCGCAACAACACGCGGCTCACCCGCGCCCGCTGCACGGCGCTGGACCTGCGGCGAGGAACGCGGGCGCGGGGCCCGTTCGCCGGCATCGAGCCGCCGGTCGAGCCGGCCCGGCCGGCGCCGGCGCCGGCATCGGCGATGGCGGCCCGCCGTCCCCTCGGGAGCCGGGCATGAGCACGCCCGCCACCATCCGCGTCGCCGGCGCGTCCGGCCGTCGCCGGCGATCCGTGGTCCCTTTACGCCACGCCGTCCCGGACAAGGGGCCCAAGGCCCGTCCGCCGCGCGGGGCGCTGCACAGACGTTCCTCTATCCTGGGCTGGACTGACGGCCCCCTTCACGAGGATCCCGGAAGGATGCAACGCGGGATCCACCCCATGAGCGGAGAATCCTGATGGGCAAGAAACTGTATGTTGGCAACCTCGGCTACGACGTCAATGAAGCGGACCTGGAGCAATTGTTCGCGCAGCACGGCACGGTCGAAAGTGCTGTGGTGATCACGGACAAGATGACCGGCCAGAGCAAGGGCTTCGGATTCGTCGAGATGTCCACCGACCAGGAGGCCCAGACGGCCATCAGCGAGCTGAATGGCCAGGACCTCAATGGCCGCCCGCTGACGGTCAACGAGGCCAAGCCCCGTCCCGAGGGCGGCGGGCGCGGCGGCCGCGGCGGCCGTGGTGGCGGCGGCGGCGGCGGCGGGCGCCGATACTAACCGGCCCTGCCCGAACGCGAAAAAAGGCCCCCGGCGACGTGCCGGGGGCCTTTTCTCCGATCGCTCAACGCCCTGGCGCCTCAGGAGAGGGCCTCCTCGCCGGACGGCGCGTCCGAGTCCCCGGTCGCCTGCTCGGCGCTCTTCTCGTGCTTGCGCTTGCGCTTTTCTTCCTTCTTCTTCTTCTTGGCCAACTCTCGCTGACGCTTCTGGTAGTTGTAGTTCGGCTTGGCCATGGCGTTGCCTTTCGTGGTTGGAGGGCCCGCTATCCGGATGCAACGTGCCGCCGCGCCCATCAGACGCCGCGCCGACCGGATCGCCCGGCCCCCGGTGAACTCGTTTTGCGCCGCCTTCGCCGGTGACGCCAGAATGCCTGCTGCTTCGACTCGCCCGTCGCGGCCGTCCTTCGAGGCTGCTGCGAACCGCCCTTGCGCGCCGCCGACGTCCCGGCCCTGGGCGGCCGCGCGTCGCCCGACGCCTCCGCGGCGCCTGCGATCGCGTACGACCGCACGGGAATCGCGCGGCCGAGGAGGCGCTCGATCTGCCGCAGGTCGTCCCGCTCGTCGTCGCAGCAGAACGACACCGCCTGGCCGGAGGCCCCGGCCCGGCCGGTCCGGCCGATGCGATGCACGTACGTCTCGCTCTCGTGGGGCAGGTCGAAGTTGACCACGTGCGTGATCCCGTCCACGTCCAGCCCCCTGGCCGCGATGTCGCTGGCGACCAGGATCCGCGTCTTGCCGCCCCGGAAGCTCTCCAGCGCCCGTACGCGGGCATTCTGAGACTTGTTCGAGTGGATCGCCTGGGCGCTCAGCCCCCACTTCACCAGCTGCCGGACCACCTTGTCCGCCCCGTGCTTGGTGCGGGTGAACACCAGCGTCCGGTCCATTCGCGGGTCGTCCAGCAGTTGCCGCAGCAGGTCGATCTTGGCGGCCCTGGGCACATGGTAGACGACCTGGTCGACGGTGTCGGCCGCCGGCGACGCAGCGGGCACGGCGACGTGGACCGGGTCGGTCATGACGGCGCCGGCCAGCGAGCGGATCTCCCGCGGCAGGGTGGCCGAGAACAGCAGCGTCTGGCGACGCGCGGGCAGGTGGGCGATCACGCGCCGGATGTCGTGGATGAAGCCCATGTCGAGCATGCGGTCGGCCTCGTCGAGGACGAAGATCTCGACCTGGGCGAGGCTGAGCAGTTTCTGCCCCAGCAGGTCCAGCAGACGGCCGGGCGTGGCGACGAGGACATCCACGCCGCGACGCAGCGCGTCCACCTGCCCCCGCTGGTTCACGCCGCCGAAGACCACGGCGTGCCGCAGGCCGCTGTGCCGGCCATAGGTCCCGAAACTGTCGCCGACCTGGGCGGCCAACTCGCGGGTCGGCGTCAGCACCAGCGAGCGGATCGGCCTGGCGCCGCCGCCGGTGCGACGGCCGCCGCGAGCATCCGGCCTGGCGGCGGCCGTGCGATGCAGGCGTTGGAGGATCGGCAGTGCGAACGCCGCCGTCTTGCCCGTGCCCGTCTGGGCGCAGCCCAGCAGGTCCTTGCCATCGAGCACGTGGGGAATCGCGAGCGTCTGAATTGCCGTGGGAGTGGTGTAACCTCTGGACTGAACCGCGCGTAACAGCGGTTGAATAAGCGTCTTAAATGGCATCGAGTAGCCTGGTCCCTCTTGTCGGTTGGGGAAACTGGAGGCGCAGCCTGTTGCCGCGCGACCCTGCAGTATACCCGCAAGACGCGCCGCACGCGCCCCCCATCTCGGAATTTGCCGTGCCTTTTCCTTCCGCCGCGGCCGGGTTCACGTCGCTCGGATCGACCCGCCTTCGCCCGCCAACGCTTTCCTGTCCGCAGGCGGAGACTGCCCCCCTGCGCGGTTCAACCCTTGCCGCCGTTGCAGACGGTGCCGTTCTTTCCATATCCCCGATGGCTCCTAGGTCCCCGTCCTGCGGGCGATACGCGACCCCTGCGCGTCGGAGGGGTCGACATGGGGCATGCCTGAGTGCTTACCGATGGCGAACAATCAGGGTAACAGGGGAAGGTGTCGGCGAGGGTCGCCGCAGGAAGCTTCCCGGTGGCAGAACCACACATCAACCACAAGGAGTTGACGATGTCTGGACACACAAGCAGGGCCTTCCTTGGTGCGGCGGTTGCCGCGATGCTGATCTTCGCCGCCGCGGCCGACGCGCAAACCGGGGACCGGCCGCGGCAGGACCGGATGCAGCAGCAACAACAACCGCAGGAGCGAAGGCCGTCAGACGCACAGCGCGGCAGCCGTCAGTCGCAGGCCAGGGCGAGCGGACAGGCCGCTCAGTACCAGCCGCAACTGCTCGATACCGATGCGCCGATCGGTCAGCCGGTGAGGGACCTGAACAACCAGACGCTCGGCAGGATCGACGACCTGGTGCTCAATGCCGACCGCACCAGGGTCGAATACGCTGCCGTCACGACCGGCGGCCTGCTGGGCCTGGGGGTGAGCTATGTGCCCGTGCCCTGGGAGGACCTGGCCATCAAGCACACCGGTCGCGGCGAGATCGAGAGCATCACGGTGAACATCACCCAGGATCAGTGGAACCAGCTCGAAGGCTACGCCGCGGGCAACTGGCCCGAAAAGGCCGACCCCAACTGGCGGCACGCCGGACCGGCCGACTCCCGGGAGGACCCGCCGGCGGCCACACTGGCCGAGGGGCAGTACCGGCGGGTATCCCGGATCGACGGCCTGCGCGTCAGAAGCCCTCAACAGGAGAATCTCGGCAGCATCGTGAACATCGTCCTGGACACCCAGGAGGGCCGACCGGTCTTCTCCGTCGTGGCGTTCGGGGGGTTCCTGGGCCTCGGCCTGAACTATGCCACGGTGCCCTGGCCGGCGATGGAGATCGAGCCCGGCGCGGACGTCGCCCGCCTCGATGCCACGCGGGAGACGATCGAAGCCGTGGCCTACGTCGCGGGGAACGAACCGGACCTGACGCTGATGAGTGAATCCGAAAGCCTCT
>CAZHRW010000298.1:0-3113 GCA_964535025.1 uncultured Planctomycetales bacterium | reverse complement strand
GCGGGGATTCGAACCCCGGACCTTCTGCATGCCATGCAGACGCGCTCCCAGCTGCGCCACAGCCCCGTTGGTCGCAAGAGAGAGCCTTTTAGCATCCCGTCGGCGGGACGTCAAGCGTCCGCATGCGATTTTCCCTGCCTCACGCCCATTCCCATGTGCACGCGCGGCGTGGAAAGAACGGCCCCGGCGCGCTAGAGGAGTTCGGCCATCGCGATGCCGCTCTCACCGGCAACGGTGTACAGCAGGTACGCGCGGCCGTTGGCCTCGTAGACGGCCGGGTCGCGAAGCTGGCGGACCCGCCCGGGGGCGGCACCGCCGAGGGAGGGAACGTTGGGCAGGTCAGCGCCTTCGTAATCCGTTTCGGGCAGAAGCAGCGTCTGCGGGGGCGATTCGACCCACCGGGTCCAGTCGTCGGTGGGCCGGAGGGTCGCGACCATGATGTGCTCGGGGGCGTCGCCGATCCTGGAGAAGAACACACGCCACGCGTCGCCGACGCGCTGGACAGCGGAGTGGCGGACGCGCCCGCCCTTGACGGCGCTGATGAAATGCCTGCGGCCGGCTTCGAAGCCCGTCACGCCGTCGGCCGAGCGGAACAGGCGGGCGCCGTTGGCCAGGGCATACCAGGTGTCGCGGCGGCGGAAGACGCGGAAGTAGGATTTGCCGAGGTTCTCGCTTCGGCTGGTGAAGTGCAGGCCGTCGGGGGACGTGGCCAGGAAGGTGCACTGATCCACGGGCCTGTGATGCTCGTCGACCAGGACGCCGTGATAGTACATGCGGATCTCGCCGGCCGTCTCATCGATGTGCACGTCGGGCGAGGCGACATGGCGGCTGCAGGGGGTCTGCTCGAGGCGGAGCGTGCCGGGCTCGTAAATCCGCCAGGGGCCGCGGAGGTCGTCGGCGTAGGCCAGGCGGATGTAGCGTCCGCCGTGGTGGGCGAAGTAGAGGTAGTAGCGCCCCAGCGGCCGCTCGATCCATTCGGGCACGCGGATCAGCGACGGGCCGTTGATATTCGCCCCGTCGTCGCCGCCGAGCATCTCGGGGCGGATGATCGGGTTGGTGTCGAATCGGACGGCTTTCACGGACGGCCTCCCTGGGCTTTCGGCGGTCCGCCGCGGGCGGCGTCCTGGAGGCGGCGGTTGCGTTCGAGCTCGTCGCGGACACTGCGGACGCCGATGCGGCGGGCCATCTCGGCGATGGGCGTGGCCGGGTCGTTGGACCAGAACAGCCCGATGTCCTCCATCGGCTCGTAGTGGAAGCCCACGCGGTCGCCGAACTGCTCCCGCAGGGCGGCGCCGTTGCGCAAGTACTCCGACCACGGCAGGACCATCGACGCCAGGTCGATCTCGTGCACGAGGATCTCGGCCGGCGGTGCGATCCGGGCGGCGACCAGGCCGGTCGGCTCGAAGATCGTGGCGTTGTCCCGCCACGGGGCCGAGACGACGAAGTACTCCCCCCGTGCCGCGTGGCGCGCCGGGGCGGCCGTCGCCGGCGAGGCGGTCGGCCAGGCGACCAGCTCGACGCCCTGGGCCGCCAGGGCCTCCCAGCCGTCCTCGTAGCAGACGTCGTAGCAGATCTGGATGCCGATCCGCCCGAAGTCGCAGTCGAACACGGGGAAGTCCTCGCCCGGCGTCATGCCGCCCTCGAGGACGTCGGTGGTGATGTGGGCGACGACGTGGACCTTGCGGTAGATGCCCGCGACGTCGCCGGTCCGGTCGATCAGGGCCGCGGCGTTGTGAAACAGGCCCCGCCGACGGTCCGTCACCAGGGCCATCGGCAGGACGATGTACGTGTTGTGCGCGCGGGCCAGGCCGCCGAAGGTGTCCAGAACGGGCCCGTCCAACTCCACCGACCGCACCTCGGGCGCCCCGCGGCGGCCGCTGGTGACGGCGCTTTCCGGCAGGACGACCAGGTCGACGCCCCGCCCGGGATAGGCCCGCTCAGCGTCGGCGGCGACACGCTCGATCAGATCGACGGCGACCGCCTGGCGATCCCGGGACGCCGGATCCGCGGCGTAGTAGCCGTGAATCACCGTCCCGACCACGACCTTCCGGGGAGGGCCCGAACCGTCCATCGCATTCTCCTCGCGCGACTACCGGCCGATCTCGTCGCATCGGCCGTAGAATTCATCCAGCAGGTCGCCCGTGGTCTGGTCGGCCTTGACGGCGGCGATGGTCTCGGCGAGCTGATCGACGATCAGGCCGCGGAGCTTCTCGCCCTTGGCGGCCGAGGCGGGGTTCGCGTCGCCGGCGTAGTGGTCGGGGTAGTCGGCGTACCAGTAGCCCTGGGCCTGGACGGGCCCCAGGTGGGCCAGCCGTCCCAGCCGTTCGGTGCGACGGCCGCCGATGGCGTCCATGTCGACCAGGTCGGGATGGTTGGCCAGCGAGATGCTCGTCTCGCACTCGCAGGCGTGGCCGTGCACGGGCGTTTCGAGGATCGCGGCCCACTGCTTGCGGCGCTCGTCGTTGAGGCGGGCGGGCAGATAGAGGGCGTAATCGCGCCGGCGCTCGAGCGTGCACTGCAGCAGGTACTGCAGCAGGGCGGTATTGCCGCCGTGGGCATTGTAGAGGATGATCTTCCGCAGCCCGTTGCGTGCGATCTCGTCGCAGACGGCCTGGAGCAGTTCCAGCGTCAGCGCCGCGCCGGTGGCGATCGTGCCGGGAAAGCAGCGGGCCTCGTGGATCTGACCGAAGTAGTAGGGCGGGAAGACGATCGCCGGCTCGGCTTCAGCGGCCAGGCAGCAGATCCTGTGGCCGTTGAGCGTGTCGGTCCCCAGCGGCAGGTGGTCGGCGTGCTTCTCCAGGCACCCGACGGCCAGCAGGCACACCCGCCCGGTCTGGCGGACGGCCCGGTCGAACTGTGGCGCGGTCAACTGCTCCCATTGCATGGCATTCGTCCTCCATACCCGGCCTGATCCTCTTGATTAGTGAATCCGTATGTCCGGTCCGCAAATCCGAAGCACGAAACTCGAAATCCGAAACAAACCTCAAACGGACCGTTCTGCGTTTTTGTTTATCCGGTTCTCATCCCGTTTCCGTGGTTGCTTGTCGCCGCAAACAGCCACGGCCAAGGGAGCCACAAAGGGCACAAAGAACGCAAAGGAAAGAACGGCAACG
>CAZHRW010000297.1:0-2585 GCA_964535025.1 uncultured Planctomycetales bacterium | reverse complement strand
GAGCCGATCAGCCCCTGTTCTTCGCGGTCGAAGGCGATGAAGCGGATCGTGGCGTCGAACGGGTAGTTGGAGAGGACACGGGCGGTTTCCATCACCGCGGCGACACCGGAGGCGTTGTCGTCGGCACCGGGATTGTTGACCGAGTCGTAGTGTGCACCGACGATGTAAATGTCGTCGGGGTTGGTGACGCCGGGCAGCTCGCCAACCACGTTGTAGTAGGTCGCTCCGCTGTAGGTAAAGGGGTGCAGCGTGGGGGTCAGGCCGAGGTATTCAAACCAGGCGGCGATGTTGTCGCGGGCCAGGTCGTGTTCGGGGCCGTATCCGCGGTTATCGCCGAGGCTGGTGTAGAGCCAATCCTGATGGTAGTGGGTGTAGGCGTCCTGACTGACGTTGGTGACGACGGTGCCGGTGGGGGTGGTGTAGGTGATGGTGTAGGTGAGAAAGTCACCGTCGAAGCCCACGTCGGGGTCGGAGAAGATGGTAGCCAGGTCGATGACCGTGTTGGGGGCGTCTTCGGCGACGGTGACGTCGTTGATGGGACTGGTCAACACGGGGCCGCCGTCGTTGACGCGCTGGACGGTGAGGGTCACCGTGGCGCTTTGCGAAACGTCCTCGCCGTCCACCGCCTGATAGGTGAAGCTGTCGATCCCGGCCCAGTTGGAGTTCGGAGTATAGACGAACGAGCCATCGGTTTGGAACGACAGGGTTCCGTGCTGCACATCGTCCACCAGGACGGCCTGGAGCGAGCCGCCTTCCGGGACGCTGTCGTTCGCCAGCACGCCCGGGGCCGACTCGGCCAAAGACCCGTCCTCATCGACATCGTAACTGTCATCCATGACAGCCGGCCCGGCCATCGCCCCGGTCACGAGCAGCGAGTAGTCCTGCGTGAATGTGCCACCGGTGCGTCCGATGTGGATGGTGTATTCGCCCGCGGCCGGGGCGTCGATCAGCACTTGCTCGACATTGTCCATGTGGTTACCCGTGGTACGGACGGCGGGTGTGGACGGGTTCGCGGGGTCGAGCGTCCAGGGGTAGTACGTCCCGTCCGGCCCGGTAATCCAGATATCGAGATCGTTGACGAGCACCGGCGTGGGGTCGTCGAGCCCGGCGGGTTGCGGGCTCCCGGCCGGGTCGGTCCACACGAGGGTGGCCTTGAGCGGATCGGTCCCGTCGGCGTTGAACGTCCAGGTGTACTCAGAGCCGCCGTATGTGTTCTCGAAGGCCCATTTCGAACCGTTTCCCGCTGCGGCCTCGATCAGGAAATCGGCGGACGCGGCGGCGTCGAGCACGCCCCATCCATAGCTGTAGTCGGGGCCGGTGTGTCCCGCGTCTAAGGCGTTGTGAATGATGATCGCCTTGGTCGTGGCCGAACGGGGCTGCGCGCTTTTGGGCGTGCCGTCGCCGAACAGGTCGTCGTACAGTTCGATGAGCAGCACCGCGGTGCCCGCGGCGTTGGGGGATGCCATCGAGGTGCCCGAGGCCGTAGTGTAGGAGGAATTGTTGGAACTGTAGGTCGAATAGAGACTGGCCCCGTTGGCAACCACGTCGGGCTTGACCCGGCCGTCGTCGGTCGGCCCCCAACTGGAGAAGCTGGTCATCGAGACGCTGCCCGCGGTGTAGGGGTCGGCGGTGATGTCGTTGATCGCCCCCACCACCAGGTTGTTCTTGGCGGTCTGATCTTCAGAGAGCGTGTCGTATCCGCCGTCCACCACGCCGTCACCGAGCGGCGCGGGATAGTCCGAATCGTCCACGTCGATCCAATACCACCCGGACGAGGTCTCGCCGGGCGGCGGCGTGCTGAAGTAGGTGTAGTACTGGCCGGACGTCGGCGCGGCGTCGCTCCGGTGGTTGCCCGCAGCCCAGACGCTGAGGAGGTACGGGTTGTTGTAGAGCGTGTTGTCGAGGGACATCGCCGAGCCCTCGTACTTCCCGAAGGCGTCGTCCTCGGCATACAGGGCGCGGTCGCCCCACCACTCGTCGCCGTACCAGCCCGTGATGTAGGCGTAGCTGTGGTTCGAGGTAACGATGCTGCCCCCGACCGCCGCGAGCTCCGACGTATCGTCCGTCCAGTCGTAGGACCAGATCTCGACCTCGTTGGCCATGCCGTGGGCGCTGGACACTTGGCCTTCCGCACCGATAGTGCCCGCAACGTGCGTGGCGTGGCCGCTGATGGTGCTGGTGTCGTCCTGCACCGTGACGCGGCCGTCAAATTCCTGGTGCGTTGTTCGCACCGCGCCGCCGTCCCACACACCCGCGATGTAGCCGGCGCCGCTCAGATCGAGCCCCAAGCCGCCGCCGGCCCACAACTGATTCGTATTGGTTGTGTCGGCGGCGTTCAGGTTGGTGGTTTGGATGAAGCCGAGCTCTTTCGGAGAAAGCGTGGACAGCGCGGAAACGATCTCATCCGTTTCCAGTTGCAGCAACTGAGACAAAGGAGCGTAGTATGCGGTGCCGTTGATGACCCCGAACGGAACGGCGTCCCCTCCGAGCAGCTCAATGCCGTAGGGGGAGCCGTCGAGCAGCAATCGCGGCTCAAGCTCTTCGAATGCGGGCGACAGATGGGTGATCTTGGGCGATATGCTCAT
>CAZHRW010000296.1:0-6879 GCA_964535025.1 uncultured Planctomycetales bacterium | reverse complement strand
CTACACCTTTGGTGCGCTGACGAGCCAGGACGACCTGGTCTCGGATGGTTCGCTGAGCGGCGTCGCCATCCTTCAGCCCGGCGACAGCTTCGATCTCGGCGATCTGGTGTTCACCGGCGCTCCTACCCAGGCCGACCTGACCTTCACCTACATCGACTCGGCCTCGGGCGGCAGTTGGGAGGGTGGATGGCCATCCCCGCCGCCCTGCGATCCGGATCTGACGGTGGACCTGCCCGACTCGGAGGTGTGGGACGTCACCGTGGACGATTCCTTCCAGATCAGCGCAAGCATCGTGGGCGAGCCCGGCGATTATTTCGCATCAGAGTGGACATGGGACGGGTTCCCCGCCCTGACCGCCACGGGCAGCTCAGCGGGATGGTCCTGGGCTGAGGTCCAGGCCGCCGGCGTGACGCTGGGGTCCTACACCCTCAGATGCGACGTGGTGACGGAGTGCACCACGGCCTGCGACACCATGACGCTCGACATCGTTCCCGAGCCGGCCACGCTGAGCCTGCTGGGCCTGGGTGCTCTGGCCCTTATCCGTCGTCGTCGCTAGGCTGAACCGAAGTCGTACCTGAAGCGACCCCAAGCCCCCGGCGAATTCGTCGTCGGGGGCTTTTTCCGCTTCGCTGGTTTGGGCTTGCCGATCACTCCAGTACCAACTCGCCGAAGCACCGCGCGTCGGACCAGAACGTGAAGTTCGGCTCGTAGGGGTACATCAGCACCTGCTTCTGGGCCCAGGCGCGGGGAACGCGCTCGCCGGTGTCGCTGTCGCGAATGGTGGTGAGGTTGGGCGTTTCGTCGCGGTCGGAGACGTTGACGATGAAGCCCAGGCGGCCGTCGGCGCCGAAGCCGAGCTGGGCCAGCGGCGCTGAGCCTTCGAGGATGGTGCCGTCGGCCGTACGACGGCAGGTGTACGTGAAGCCCTTGGCGCCGGTGTCGCTGGTTATGGCATCGCCCTCCGGCGGCGTGATCGACCAGGCGAAGTCGTGCTCGGCCGCGTCGGCCCGCCAGTCGCGGTAGCCGTCGGTGGAGAAGCGGATCGTCAGCGCATCGGTCGGTTCGAGGACCTGGTCGCGCACGTGCACCGCCACGTACAGCCGCTCGCCGTCATGGGCCAGGCGGAGGCGGGCCGACAGGTCCGCCGGGCCGGACCAACTGTTGGGGAAGAAGGTGTGCCCGGGCAGGTAAGACCCATCGTCCAGGACGATGTCCGCCGCGGCGGACGGCCAGGCGTCGAGGTCGGCCGGGGTCTCCGGCCGCGCGTCGATGCGGGGCACCCTGGTCGCCGGCGGGCGGAGGATCGAGCGACGAAGCTCCAGTTCGTTCATCAACCCCGCCCCCAGCGCCAGGTCGGCCGCGTGCGGCCGTCCGGCCAGCAGCCGCGCCGACGCGCGCCGGGCGACGTCGTCGTACGCCCGCGGCGCGGCCTGCGGATCCAGCGCGCGGACCTCGCCGATCACATCCTGGAACGTCATAATCCGTTTCCGCACCCACCGCACGTAGGCCCCCGGCGGCGAGCCGGCCACCCGCGGGGCCTCCGCGCCGTCATCGGTCACGGTCACCAACGCGTACGGGGCCACCTGGACCGCCTCGCCGTCCACCATCACCTCCGCCGGGTAGGGAATCACGCTCTGTAGCGCCACCGTCCGCCGGCCGTCGTGGACGGCCCAGCGGGCAACGACGGTATCGGTCCCGTCGACGGGCACGTCGGCCATCGCCACGGGCGGCAGCGAATGAAACGCCGCGGCGAAGCGGCGCAGGGATGGCTCGTAGCCGAACGATTTGACGTTCCACGTGCCGAAACTGATCACCGCGCGATCGCGGTGGGCCATCACACGGGCCAGCGACGCCAGCGCGCAGGGGCCAGCGGGATTGAAATCCGGGCCGGTCCAGTCCTTGCGGTACCAGAAGTTCACCTCCGGGTGCAGCCCGATCCAGCCTTCGGAGAAGGTGGAGAAGATCGCACCGAAGGGGCTGTCGATGTGATCGCTGCGCCGCTTGGCGTTGTTGACGTCGTAGGCCATCATCGCTCGCGGCTGCTGGGTGTAATGCTGGTGAAGCCGATGGTCGTCGGCCATGTACATGTCGAACACGTCGAGGCCCTCGACGGCCTTGAGGTCCGTCGGATCGCGCCCCCAGCGGCGCCAATTGGCCAGCACCTCGTCGGCCAGGAACGCGCCCCAGTCGCGGCCGGAGGCCTCCCAGCGGGTCACGACGTCGCCGGCCGACGGCGCTTCGCCCTCGTGCCCGTTGAAGTAGAAGTGCTGCAGGCGGTAGTTGCCCAGGTACGTCACCACCCGCCAATCCGGGCGGCGCCGGAGGATGTGGGCGACGACCTCGTCGAGGATCCCCTTGTCGCGCAGCATGTCGCAGAAACCCACCGCTTCCATCGACCCCAGGGCGACGCCCTTCAGCGACTCGTAGCGGCCGTACCGATCGATAAATTGGTCGAGCCCTTCGAGGATCACATCCCGCGCCTGCTCGCCGTCCATGTCGGCGACATACGTCCCGCCCGCGCGGGTCCGGCCGTACATGCCGTCGGCGACGAACCCGGCGATCAGCTCGACCCCGCCGGCGCGGTCCATCTGGGTCAGGACGTTATCGAGGAAGCCGTCGTCATCGCTGTCCCAGGCGGGGATCGTGCACATCTGCCCCCACGTCTGGTTGGCGTAGACCATCATGGTCACGCTGTTAATGCCGACGTAGCGGCAGTATTCGACCATGTGTTCGATGGACCGCTCGTGGCGGTGGCCGAAATAGTCCCGCGTGGCCAGGAAGCCCAGGGGGATGAACAGGTCCAGCTTGCGTGGCGAATCGGCCAACTGCGGCAGCGGCGGCAGGGGCTCGTCAATCGCATACACCCACATCCGCGACGCCGCGCCGGCCCCACGGGTCCGCCCGTAGTTGGCCACGATCATCGCCGGCCAGTCGTCGGGGCTCCAGGCGATGAAGGTGAAGTACTGCATCCGGTTCGTCAGCGGCAGCGGCTCGCCGGTGTAGACGCCCGACTCGAGGCTGAACGACAGGTGCGGCCCGCCGGGGCGGGTGGAATCGTGCGTCATGAAGCTGATCACCCGCTCGGCGTCGTCGGGGTACTCGATCACGATCAGCATGGGCGTGTCCGGCCCCGGGGCGCGGTGGCGGCAGGCGAAGAAGGCGTGGCGGTGCGGGGCCGTCACGCGGTACGTGCCCGCCGGACCCGCCACGATCCGGCTGGTCCCCTGATCGCGGAATTCGTGGGCGTCGTGGGGGTCGGTGAAGTCGACGAAGTCGATCAGCCGCACCGACAGGTCGTGATCGAGGTCGACCGGCAGCGCCGGCGCCCGCTCGACGATCGCCAACCGGTCCGGCTCCGAGAGCTCCGAAGGCGGTTCGGCGGCCGTCGCGAGGGCCGTAAGTATGGTCGGGAGAACAACGGCCAGCAGCCAGCGTGTCATGGTCCGTTCCTTCAAGGGTGAGCTTTAACGCACGGGTCGGCGGATGGCCAGGGCCGGCCCCGGGAGGATCACCTCGATGCCGTGATGCTCGGTGGCGCTGAGCAGTCGCAGCTCGTTGGCGCCCCGGCGCAGGAGGGCCGGGTCGATGTCGATCACGCGGTAGAGCACGTCGTGGTGGCCGTCGCCGGCGATGGGGATCGCGTGGCCGTTGAGGGTGAAGTGGTCGGTCGTCCCGCCGTGGCCGCCGTCCCAGATGAGGATGTGCAGTTGGGCTCGTTCGACCGTCGCCGGGTCGGCCGGCACGTGGATCGTGGCGGTCTTGGGCCGCCCGGCGCGGGACCAGAAGGGCCGGTCCATCTCGGTCACGCCGTGCAGCGAGACCCGTGCGGCGCGTGATCGCAGGGGGATCTCGACCGGCGCGGTCTCGTAGGAGAGGCTCTCGGCATCGGTGAAATGCACGACGGCCCGCACCTGGACGGCCTGCTGGTCGGGGATCATCGACAGGTCCCACGTCGCCTCGAACGGCGGGGCGTCCGCGCCGGCGGCGATCGCCTGGGGCAGGCGGTCCTTGGTGAACCCGTGCCAGTCGTCGCCGCGGCCGTTACCGTTGTCGTCGTAGCCGTCGTAGCGGGCGTGGTAGTCGACCCGCGCGATGCGGTCGGCCCACTGCGGCGCCACGTCCACCCCGAGCCGGACGGTGTCGCCGTCGACCGCCGCGGCCGCGACCGTCGCGTCGAAGCCCTCCAGCGACGCATTGGCCACGAACGGGTGGTCCGGCTCGAGCGTGAGCCGCAGGCCCGCCTCGCGAAGGAGGTAGTGGCCCCAGAACGTCGCGCCCTTGTCGCAGGTGAACTGCAGGGCGTTGGCCCCGCCCTGGAGGGCATCGAGGTCCAGCGGGACGACCGGGTAGGAATACGTGCAGTGGCCCTCGGCGGCCCCGACCTCCGGCAGGAGGACCTCCTGGCGGCCGTTGAGGCTGAACCGCTTGCCCGCCACGCCGGGATGCCCGCCCCACAGCTCCAGGACCAGCTCCGCCTGCCGGACGCCCGACAGGTCGGCCGGGGCCTCGAGGGCCAGCAGGCCGGAGGCCTTGGCCTCCCAGCGGTCGGCGTACCCGCCGGCGGCGGTGTCGGGCGAGTTGACGCGGAAGGCATTGCCCTCCAGCGGCGCCCAGGTGATGTGCACGAAGCGCGGCCGGTCCGCCGCGCCGCAGCCGTTGGCGATGGCCATGAGAATCGCTCCCAGGTATCCGGCGACGAGACATCGGTGCATGATGGATCTTCCTTCGTCGGGCTCTACAGGTTCGCCATGGCGGCGCGGATGGCCTCCAGGCAGGTGATGACGTTGGGCAGCGGCGCGTCGGCCTGGCCCTCATATTCCAGGGACATATAGCCCTCGAAGCCGATCGCCTTCAGGCGGCCGAGAAACGCGGGCAGATCGAGGTTGCCCTCGCCGACGATCACGTCGACCGGCTTGCCGTCGGCATCGAAGGTGAAGTCCTTCAGGTGCACGCCCATCAGCCGGTCGGCGTAGTGGTCGACGGCTGCGACGGGATCGTCGCCCGCGTCGATCATCCACGCCGCGTCGAGGCACAGGCCGAACCGCCGCGAGGTTCTGGCGAACAGCTCGTCGAGCTGGTCGGTGCGTCCCCAGCGGTGCTTGCGGCCGTGATTGTGGATGGCGAGGTCGACGTCGTACTCCTCGGCGAGCCGTTCGGCCAGGGCGATGGCCTTGGGGTCGTCGACGACATTGGCGGTGATCGCCTTGACGCCCGCCATCCGGCAGAAGCCCAGGGCCGCCCGGGCCGCGGGCTCGTCGTCCTTGAAGACGACCTGGCCGAACGCGTTCATCGTGATGCCGTTCGCCTGGAGCGTCCGCAGGGTTTCCCGCAGCACCGCCTCGTCGGCGGCGGGGTCCTGGTGGCCGGGCCACAGCTCGACGTAATCGAGCCCGACGGCCTTGAGGGCGCCGATCAGCTCGTCCAGCGTCTTGTACGTCCGAAAACAGTAACTCTGAATGCCCAGCGGGAAGTCCGCCGCCATGGATCGCCTCACTTTCCTAGTGTTCGCCGTCGCTTGCGGCGGGTTGCGTATCGGCCGGCCGCGTCGCCGGCTGGATGGCCGGCTGCGTCGCCGGCTCGGCGTCGTAGATGCTGGGGAGACTCGGGTCGGCCGGGACCATGTGCAGTTCCGGCACCACGCGGTCGGGGCCCTGGGTGGTCAACGACGAGGCCCGCCGCTTGTTGGCCGTGTCGATCAGTTCTTCCGGCGTCCGCAGGATCCGCGGGGTGATGAAGATCAGCAGCTCCGACTTCGACCGCTTCCGCTCGGTGGAGCGGAAGGCGTAGCCCAGCAGCGGGATGTCGCCCAGGATGGGCACCTTGCTCTCGACGTTGTTGATCCGGTCGGCGATGAACCCGCCCAGGAACACGGTCTGCCCGTTGTAGACCCGCACGTTGGTCTCGACGAACCGCTTGATGAGGATCCGCGGCTCGAGCTGCTCGCTGATGGCGAACGTCTCCTCCGAGACGTCGTCGATGAACTGCTTGATGTTCAACGTCACGAACCCCGCGGCGTTGATGTGCGGGGTGACCTCCAGCTTCGTCGCCACCGACTGGTAGCGGATCACCGAGGAGATCACCTCCCCGGTCACCGAGATGTTCGACGCCTGGATCAGCGGCACCTGCTCGCCGAACTCGAACGTCGCCGGCGTGTTGTCCAGCGTGGTGACGCTGGGACGACTGATCACATCCAGCTGCGAGGCGTTCTGCAGGGCGCGGATGAACAGGTCCAGGTTCCTCGCCCCCAGCGTGTACGTCGCGCCGCTGCTCCGGCTGGAGACGTCGAACCGCTGCTCGATGACGAAGTCCGCGCCGCTGTAGAGGAACTCGACGCCCAGCTCGGTCGTGTCGGTCAGGTCGATCTCCGCGATGAACACGTCGATCACCACCTGCCCGCGCGGGCGGTCGATCTTGGTAATCAGTTCGCGGATCGACTTGATGTTCGCCGGCAGCGTGCGAACGATCAGTGCGTTGTTCTCGACGTCGGCGACGATGCTCACCTCCCCGACCGGGATCGCCACATCCATCACCTCGATCGACTCGGCCCCGGCGGCCGGCATTTCGTCCCCGGTCGCCTCCAGCGCCCCGACGGCCGTGGTTTCGTCCTCACTGTCGCCCTCGGCCTCCTCGCCGGACGACTCCGCGGCGGCGAGTCGCTCGGCCCCGGTGGCGGTGACCGGCTCTTCGAGCTTGAAGCGGTACAGGTCCATCAACAGTTGGCGAACCTGCTCGGCCTTGGCGTGGTGCAATTGGATGTAGTACTGCTGCAGGTTCGTGGCGTCGGGGATGTCGAGCATGTCGAGGACTTCCCGGATCCGGTCGAACTCCTCGTACTTGCGCGTGGTGTGCATCAGGGTATTGTGCGGCAGCACGTCGGGG
>CAZHRW010000295.1:0-12463 GCA_964535025.1 uncultured Planctomycetales bacterium | reverse complement strand
GGAACTGACGGGCATGCCGTCACGGACGGATCTATCGTCCGACAACGCCACGCCCTCGTTCGACGGCTCTGGCGGTCTGCGGCTCGATCCGCCGCGGACGACGCAGCGGACGAGAACGTACGTGGTCCGCGACGACGACAACGGCTTCTGGGACATCGCCAGCAGGCCGGAGATCTACGGGGCTGGCAAGTACTGGTATCTCATCGAGCGGGCCAACCGGGACGTCCGGACCGATCGGCTTCAGGCGGGCATGACACTGATCATCCCGCCGCTGCCGAGCAACCAGGTCGCCGCGGAGGGCCGACCCGCGGGAAGCCGGGCCGGCGGGGCGATGGAATACATTGTGCAAAAGGGAGATACGTGCTGGATACTGGCGCGGCGTTTCCTCGGCGACGGCGCCGAGTATCCGCGGATCGTCGAGGCCAACCCCGGCATCAATCCCGAGAAACTGGCCATCGGCCAGAAAATCACCATCCCCGGCCGGATCGTCGTCGGGCCGACAACCCGCCCCGCCGCGGTGACGATGGCGGGGGGCACGCGGTACACCATCGTCGAGAACGATACACTATCCTCAATTGCCCAAAAGCATTACGGCAACGAGGCCCTGTGGCCGGCCATCAAGAAGGCCAACGCCGGCCTGGATCCCAGCCGGCTGGATGTCGGCGCGACGATCATGCTGCCCTCCGCCACCGAGGCGAGACGGCTGGCGGGCGTCCGCGATGGCGGCGGCGATTCCACCGCCCAGGCCGCGTCGTCGCGGGGATACGAGCCCGGCAAACCGTGGTTCGACTAGCCGCAAGACACGGCGTAACCTCCCTCCCAGTAAGCTGCTTACCTGCAACCGCCGGCGATGGGTCGGCGGCTGTGTTTCCCAGCCGCTCCGGCCCCCGGGACCGGCGGGCGATGGGTTGACCGGCGAGGCCGCCGCCCGGTATAGTGGACGGCTGGCGCAGGCGTGAGAAACCTACAGAACCCGTGGGGGATGGGCGGAAACGCAATGACTCGTAAGGCCTTGTGGCTCCTTGTCCCCGTGGTCGTCGCTCTGGCCGGCTGCGGCGCGAAATCGACGCGGCCGGCGACCCGGACGGCCGAGCTGTCCGATCCGGAGATGGTCCGCCTGGCCGCGGTCCTGGAAGGCACCGTTGGGCAGTACGCTTCCCTCGAAGCGGGGAATTCACAATTGGTTCGTGGCTACGGCCTTGTCGTCGGCCTCGGCGCCAACGGTTCGTCGGAATGCCCCACGGAGGTTCGCGAGCGGCTCGTCGACCAGATGGCCAGCCTCGGCGTCGGCGACGCCCGGACCGGCACGAGGGCTCTGAGCCCCAACCGGCTGATCAACGATCCCGATACGGCCGTCGTGATCGTCAGCGCCAGCATCGAGCCCGGCACGCCCAAGGGCGCGACGCTGGATGTCTCGGTCAGCGCCCTGCCGGGCTCGCAGACGCTCAGCCTGGAGGGCGGCGTCCTGTTCCCCACTGAACTCAGGGCGTTTAGCGTGGACGGCGGGACGGTCAATGAATCACGCATCCTCGCCAAGGCCGCCGGGCCGGTGTTCGTCAATCCCTTCGCGGATGAGCGCGACCCCACGGTGGTCGCCCGTCTGCGGCACGGCCGTGTGATCGGCGGCGGCAAGACGCTCGAGGGCCGCAGGATTGAACTGGTCCTCCGCCGGCCGGACTATAGGATCGCCCGCGCGGTGCAGGAGGCGATCAACAGCAAGTACCCCGGCCATCCCAAGGTGGCCAACGCCCGAACGCCCAGCCTGGTGGACATCACCATTCCGCGCCGTTTCCGCTCGGACTGGAACCGTTTCCTTCTGCAAATGATGCACGTCTACGTCCGCAAGGGCGCCGGCATCGAAGACCGCAAGGCCCGCGAGCTCGTCGAGGCCATCGCCGAGACGGGCGCCCCGTACGAGGCGATTTCCCTGATCTGGGAGGCCATGGGTCGCGAGGTGCTCCCGCTGATCCACGGGGTCTACACTTCGGCCGATTCGGAGGCAGCCTACTACGCCGCCCGCGCCGGCGCCCGGCTGGATGACCCGGCGGCCGTGGATGTGCTGGTTGCCGCCGCCCGGGGCGATTCGCCGCACCGGTTGGAGGCGATTGCCGAGTTGGGGGTCGCGGGAACGGTTCAGGCCGAGGATGCGCTGAAGGACCTGCTGAACGATCCGGACGCCCTCGTGCGGATCGCCGCCTATGAGGCCATCGAGGCCGGGTGGCTCGGCGGGGGGATCGAGCGGATCGGCGTCGACGGGCAGTTCAGCCTGCACCTCGTTCCAAGTACGGCCGAGCCAATGATCTATGCCACGCGCACCGGACGGCCGCGGATCGTGCTGTTCGGTGGCGAGGTGCTGGTGCGACGTCCGATCTTCTTCACGACCCCCGACGACCTGGTGACCATCAACGCCAACGCCGAAGACGACCCGCTGCAGGTCTACCGCCGCGTGGGCGCCGACAGGCGCCTGAGCGACACGGTGACAATCGCGGCGGACCTCAAGACGCTCATCCTCGCCCTCGGCCGCACGCCCGAGCCGGACATCCACGGCCACTGCGAGTCGTTGGGCCTGACCTACTCCCAGGTGGTTTCCGTGCTGTACCGGTTGTGCGAAAGCAAGCCCGGAAAACAAGTTCCGGCCGAATTTGTCTTGCAGAACCCCGACTGGATCGACACAATCAACCCCGGGCAGATGTCCCCGGGACGCCAGGCCGTCTCGAGCCGTCTGTAGCCTTGTGACCAGGATGGTCCACCCCGCCGGCGGCGGGGGGCGGCAGGAGGACGCGGGCGATCATGAAACTTCGTAAGCTAAGTCTCTGCGGGTTCAAGAGCTTCGCCGACCGGACCGAGTTCGTCTTCGACGACGGGATCACCTGCATCGTCGGGCCCAACGGGTGCGGCAAGTCCAACGTGGTCGATGCGATCAAGTGGGTGCTCGGCGAGCAATCGGCCAAGAGCCTCCGGGGCGGGGAGATGATGGACGTCATCTTCAACGGCTCGACCGCCCGCCGCTCGGCCGGCATGGCCGAGGTCACGCTCGAGTTCGACAACAGCGGCGGCACCGTCCAGACCGACGTCCCGGCCGCCAGTGAAAAGCGGCCCCATGTGCTGAGCATCACCCGCCGGCTCTACCGCTCCGGCGAGAGCGAATACCTCATCAACCACAAGACCGTCCGTCTGCGGGACGTCCGCGAGCTGTTCATGGACACCGGCATCGGCGGGCGCTCCTACAGCCTGATCGAGCAGGGCAAGGTCGCCGAGATGCTCCAGGCCAACGGCCAGGAGCGGCGGGTGATCTTCGAAGAGGTCGCCGGGATCAGCAAGTACAAGGCCCGCAAGCTCGAGGCGATTCGCAAGCTCGAACGCGTCGAGCAGAACCTGCTGCGGCTCAACGACATCATCGGCGAGGTCGCCAGGCGGCTGCGCTCGATCAAGCTCCAGGCCGGCAAGGCGCGGAACTACCAGACCTACAGCGAGCAGCTCAAGCAGTTGCGGGGCCTGTACGCCCTGGCGCAGTACCACACGCTGTCGCAGCGGCGCGTCGAGCGGCAGGGCGAGCTGGACCGCCACCACGACCGCGCTACGGAGATCGCCGCCCGCGCCGCCCAGCTCGAGGCCAATCAGGCCGCCACCGAGGGTGAACTGGCCGACCTGCAGCGGCAGCGCGGCGAGGTCGACGGCGAGCTCGCCGCCGTCGGCGGGCGGATCACCACCTGCGAGGAGCGGGTCGAGATGCTCACCCGCCGCTGCGCGGAACTCACCGAGCAGCTCGACGGCGCCGGCCGTCGGGACGAGGAGCTCGCCGGGCGGATCGAACAGGCCGAGGCGCGGATCGCCGAACTGCAGGACGAGCACAACACGGTCGAACTGCAGATCCGCCAGCACGCCGAGCAGGTCGAAGCGATGCTCGACGAGCAACGGGCCGGGCAGATGGCCCTGGCGGCCCTGGCGACCCAACAGGAGGAGGTCAAGGCCGCGGCGCTGGACCTGCTGCATCGCACCAGCCAGCTTCGCAACCAGGTCACCGCCGCCGATGTCCGCCGCGAGTCGCTGCTCGACCAGCGCGGGCGGCTGATCGCCGAGCGGGACAAGGTGACGGCGCGGATCGCCGCGATCGAACGGCAGCAGCAGGCGTTAAGCGACTCCCTGGCGGCCGTCGGCAAGACCGTGGCCGAACGCACCGCCGAGTTGGAGGAGGCCAAGGCCGCCGCCGCGGACGTCGCGGCCCACGAGCACGAGCTGGATGAACAGATCACCGAGGTCCGCCAGCGATACAGCAGCCTCGCCGGGCGTCGTTCGACGCTGGAGGAGATGCAGCGCCGCGGGGAGGGCCTCGCCGAGAGCGTCAAGCGGGTCATGAAGGCCCGCGAGGCCGGCAAGCTGCCGTTCCTTCGCGGGATGGTCGCCGAGTTCGTCCACGCCGACTACGCCGACGCCGCCGTCGTCGCCGCGGCGCTGGCCGAGGCGGAACAGTCGATCCTCGTCGACCGTCTTTCGGATCTTGACGACGGTCGGGGCCTGCTGGAAACGGTCCTCGACGGCCGCGGGGTCAAGCTGCTGTGCCTCGACCAGCTCCGCCCGCTGGACGCAAGCTTCGACGTGTCGGCCCTGCCCGTTCCGGCGCAGCGGCTGACCGACCTGGTCCGCCTCGATGACGTCGTCGCCGAGCCGCTGGGGCGGCTGCTGGGTCGTACGGTTGTCGTCGACGACTTGCCCGCCGCCGCGGCCGTCGCGGCCCAAATGCCGGACGGCTGGCGGGTGGTGACGCGAGATGGTGCCGTCGTCGAGTCCGACGGCCACGTCCGCCTCGGCAAGCCGTCGGCCGCCGGACTGATCGCGCGAGACAGCGAACTGACCCAACTGGCCGGCGAGCTGGCCACGCTCGAAACCCGGATCGCGGACCTGGCCGGACGTCGCAAGATCGCCGCCGACCAGCGCGCGGCGCTGGACGACGTGCAGCAGCAGGTTCGCACGGCCATCTACGAAGCCCGCGCCGAGCAGGCGGACCTCCAATCGCAACAGGCACGGCTCGGCGAGCAGCTCAACGAGCACCGCGGGCAGGGGCCCGTGCTGGCGCGGGAGATCGACGCGATCACCCGCGAGGTCGCCGAGCTCGACGAGCGCCAGCAGGCGTCTCACCGCCAAATCAACGCGTTGGAGGCCGCGTCGGCCCAACGCCAGGAGGAGATCGAACAGCTTAACGGCCAGGTCAGCCGGCAGACCGCCCGTCAAGAGCACCTGACCGCCGAGCTGACCGAGCACCGCGTGCAGCACGCCGGGGCCATCGAGAAACGCACCGGCCTGGCCGAGTCGATGGCCGCGATGCGGCGGTCCATCGAGCAGATGCAGCGGGAGCGCGACGAGGTCGCCGAGCAGGCGGCCACCGGGCGCGAGCGGATGGCGTCGGCCGAAGCGGGGATCGCCTCGGCGCGGGCCGAGATCGAAACGCTCTTCACCCGCAAGGAGGCCCTCGATGTGACCCTGCGGGACGTGATCGAGTCGCGCACGGGCCTCGACGAGCGAATGGGCCAGATCCGCGAAGCCCTGGCCGCCAGCCGCACCGCCGGCGAAGCCGCCGCCGAGCAGGTCAACCGCCTGCGGGTCGAGATCGGCGAAACGGACGTGCGCATCGAGGACCTGCTCAAGCACGCCGCTGACGAGTTGGGCATCGACCTGACGGCCGCGTACGCCGACTACGAGCACGACGACCAGCGCGACTGGAACGCCGTGGCCGCCGAGATCCAGCAGCTGCGCGGGAAGATCGAACGGCTGGGCAACGTCAACCTCGACGCGATCACCGAGCAGGAAGAGCTCGAACAGCGCGAGGCGTTCCTCACCGAGCAGATGCGGGACATCGAGGCATCGAAGGCCCAACTGGTCGAGCTGATCGACAAGATCAACACCACCAGTCGCGAGCGGTTTATCGAGACGTTCGCGGCGGTCCGCGAGCAGTTCCAGTCGATCTTCCGCAAGTTGTTCGGCGGCGGGCGCGCCGACATCGTCCTGACCGACCCCGACGACGTGCTGGACAGCGGCATCGACATCATCGCCCGCCCGCCCGGCAAGGAGCTGCGATCGATCTCGCTGCTCAGCGGCGGCGAGAAGACCATGACGACCGTGGCGCTGGTGTTCAGCATCTTCCGCACGAAGCCCAGCCCGTTCTGCGTGCTCGACGAGGTGGACGCGGCGTTGGACGAGGCGAACAACGAACGGTTCAACCAGATCGTCGAGGAGTTCCTCGACCAGAGCCAGTTCATCATCATCACCCACGCCAAGCGCACCATGGTGATCGCCGACGTCCTCTACGGCGTCACCATGGAGCAAGCGGGCGTCTCGCAGCGGGTGTCGGTCAAGTTCGATCAGGCCGTCGAGATGGTCGACGAGGATGCCGGCGCCGACACGCCCGCGGAAGAGGCGTCGTCGCCCGTCGCCGCCGTGGGGGATTGAGCGGAGCGGCACAACCGCTCGCCGCGGCTCTCCCTCGCAAGGCAGAGCCGCGGCGGCGGTGGTTGAGCGGCGCCCCTCGGGGGGCTAAGGCTGTTTACGGCTGGGCCGGTGCGTCCATGGCGGCCTCTAACTTCTCACGACGCTCTTCATCCGTGAGTTTGTCCCACGCCTGCGGGCAGCCGCCGCAGCAGAAGCCGATCGTCTTGCCTTCGAAGCGGCGCTTCAGGTGGTCGGGCACCTTGTCGGGGTCGATCCGCGAGCCCAGCATCGGGCAGCGCGCATTGACCGGTCGGCCATCGTCGGCGGCCCTCTTCGGGCATGCGGCCTTGCAGGGGGTCTTCAGTTTTGCGCGCGTCGTGGCGATGAGGGTCTTGGCCCGCTCCAGTGCGGCCAGCGCGTCGTCGGTTTCGCCTGCCTTGACCGCTCCCGTCGCGCCGGCGATTGCCGCGTCGAGGTCGTCGAGCGTCCGGCCGAGGTACTCACAGCCTGTCTTGCAGGCGCCGTCCTTTGGGCACACGCCGTCCAGGTGCTTCCCGCCGTGGTGGGGCTTGGCCACCCCCATGGCGCCGCCACAAGCGCGCATGGCGCACGGAGGTCCCTGGTCCATCGAGGGGCTTGAGGGCCTGTCCTCACCGGCATGGAGCGATACGGCCGCCAGGGAAGCCGCCGCGACGGCTGTCAGCACCATGCCCAATCGTCTCCGGGTTCGCGATCTCATGGATTGCTCCTTTCATATCCGACTCAGTTTATAGGTATTATAGCGCCTCCAAGTGTCCATCCGGCGCAAGAAAGGGAGGGGAAACATTGTGCAGGCCGTCAGTGGGACGGCGTCTTAGCCGCCGTGCTCACCATCACCCAACCGTCGTCGATGGTGAAGGGCACCATCTTGCCATTGACGGTCACGCGCTGGACGTCGTCGGCGCGGAGGCGGAGGGTGGTGATGTCGCCGCGGACCGTGATAGCCTCATCGGCGAGGCGGGCGTACGCGTAGGGCCCGTCGACCGCCAGGTACACGCCGTCGGCGTCGACGACGGTCGCCCCGTCCACATCGTCGCGGACGACGACGATGTCCGTGAACGCCCCGGCCGCGATCCGCACCGCGACACGGCCGTCGTCGTGGAGCAGTTCATCGACGGCGGCGATGGTCGGGTCGCCCTTGAACGGCTCGTGAACCACGACGTAGGCGGTGTCGTGGTCGCTGCGGGCGGCCTTGACGTACTGGGTGAGCGGGGAGGCGCACCACAGGGGCACGGTCAGGCACGTGTCGCTGCCCAGCATCGTCGAGCGCAGACCGATCCCGTCGTCGTCGCGCCAGACGGCCGACCAGGCGTCGTGCGTCGTCTGGTCGTGGCGGACGCCCTCGAAGGTCAGCTCGCCGGCGCCGTGCCAGATCCACTCGAAACTGTGGCGGTAGGCGGGCGGGCGGACGAACCGCACACGGGCGATGTCCAGCAGGTAGGTGTCGGTCAGGCCCAGCGTGCGGGAGATGATGTAATCCTGGTCCTCGCGGCGGTCGATGATCTCGTTTTCCCAGATCGACGGGCGGACGTATCGTTCGATGCGCAATCGGGCCTGGACGATCTTCATCTCCGGCGTGAACGCGTGGAACGCCAGCGTCGAGTCGGCGATCGTGCCGCGACGGATCGAGATGTTCTGCCCGTCGACCTTGACGTTGTTCCACGCGTCATCGTAGAGGTAGAACGCCTCGTCGGCCGACTGGTGGCGGCTGGTCTTGGCGACCCGCGGGGCGACGACCTTGCCGAAGGCGAACAGGTCGACCGACAGCCGCTGGAGGGCCTTGGTGCGGTAGGGGCCGTAGGGCATGAAGGCGTAGATCGCGTCGGAACCCCAGTAGTCGGACCCTTCGATCGACTTGAGCGCCAGCCATCGCCCGTGGCCGTACCAGCGGCTGGCGGTGGGGCGGGGCGGTGCGTTCTCCAGCGGCTGGTGGTGGAGGATCGGGCCGATGGCCCCCCAGATGGTGCGGCTGGACCGCGCGCGGTTCATCCGCGCGAGAAACCACGCGTAGCCCGGCTCGTCGTAGCGGCGGCAGGCCAGCTCATAGAAGCTCACGTAATGGCCCGACCGGAACGATGCATCGTTCATCTGCCAGCCCCAGTTGCCCGCATCGAGCGTGGGGTACTGGTAGTCGAGCACCGCGTCGAAGTACTGCTTGAGCGTGCGATATCCGCCGTCATCCTGCTCGGAGGGGAAGGTGGACGCGTAGGCGGAGTCCCACTGGTCGTGGGGCCTGGACGGCACGCGGATCGTCCAGAGGTCCTCGGCGTAGCCCGCCTGGTGAGCCATCTCGGCGATGGCGACCATCGCGCTCATGCAGAACGCGCCGTAGTGGTAGTCCTCCTCCTGCCACAACCCGTCGGCGAGCAGGTCGCGGGCGAGGTAGGTCTTCCAGTTGTCCACGGCGTGGGCGATGATCGCCTCGTCGCCGAGGACGAAGCCGATC
This sequence comes from uncultured Planctomycetales bacterium, assembly GCA_964535025.1. GTDB lineage: Bacteria > Planctomycetota > Phycisphaerae > SM23-33 > FEN-1343 > JAAYZK01. Next base: position 3,555 of record CAZHRW010000295.1, on the reverse strand, counting down.
GCGGCGATGCCGCTGTTGCAGTAGACCACCCCGTTCCACTGTCCGGCCCGCCACTCGTAGTCGCTTGCCCGCATGGCGTTGCCGTCCGACTGGTTTTCGCCCCGGGAGTCGTGGACCATCCGGACGATCTTGCGGAGGAGGCCGTCCTCAATGGCCTTGCGCTCGGCGGGCGTGAGATCGTCGTAAATCATGTCGTACGTCCATGCGGCGTGCAGGCCCAACGCGCCGGTAAAGTAGATCCGCATGTAGGACTTGTCGTCGAAGGCGTGGAAGTTCACGCGGGTATCGAAGTGCTCGGCGTAGGTCAGCAGGGTGTCGCGGGCGACGGCGAGGTAGCGCGGCTCGCCGGTCATCAGATAGCAGAAGGCGGCGTGGGTCCCGAGCCGTCCGCTGTGGAAAATGGCCCGCCGCCACTGGTTGCGGATATCGGCCCCGTCGGGCGGCAGCAGGATCGCGGGATCGTCCGGAATGGATCGAACCAGCGCGTCGAAGGCCTCGCGGGCCACCGGATCGGTGCGGATCTTCTCCCGCAGGGCCGGCACCTGCCCGGCCTGGAAGAACAGAGTCGGGTGGCGGCGGGTCTCGCCCGTCGCGACGGTGCAGGCGACCAGGAGGGCGGTCAGGGTGATGAGGAGGCAACGCATGGGAAATCCTTTTGGCGCATTCACCCCACCCACATCTGAAACCGTCTTCCCTTGTCCTGCGGGCCGTTGCCGAGGTAGAGCTTCTCGCCGGGTTCGATGGTGAGGTTTTCGACCTTGCCCTGGAGGCCGTCGGCGTCGAGGGCGAACAGGGGGCTGATCTCGATGGCGGCGGCGACGATCCCGTCGGCGTCGCGGGGGACGGCGACGCCGGCCTGTTCGAGCCACTCGGCGTGGCGGCGGTTCTGGTCGGCCATGGAGGTCGCCAGGGAGGCCGGGCCGGAGGCGTTCTTGATGGGGCTGAACTCCTCCACGCGGGAGATCTCCAGGATCGGCGCGGTGCGGGCGAATTCGAGGGCGTCGAAGAGGAACATCTCCAGCTTCACGGCGTTGGGCTCGGCGGGGACAACGTGCCGTCCGTCGGTCGTCAGGTAGGGCACCTTCTTGATCGCCCGATGGTAGGGCAGGCGGCAGCCGTTGGCGGCGTTGAATCGTTCGATGAACTCGCGGCGGATCACGTGGGCGCCGACCGAGCCGTCGCCGAAGCGCAGGCGCCCGTCGCCGCCGGTGCTGTAGGCCATGGTGTCGGGCAGGTCGGTGTACTCGATGACGGTGACGGTGCCGTTGATGCGGCAGAAGGTGCCCAGTTTTTCGGTGGGGCTCTGCTTGGGGACGGCCTTGGAGGACATGTCGGCCTCGGCGGCCGCGTGCAGGCCGAGCAGGAGCGGATCGAGCGCCCGGATCAGGGGGTTGTCGACCTGGAAGTAGCTGATCTGCTCGATCCCGTCGGCGGCCAGCCGCTCCAGGGCGCCGCTGTCGACCAGGGCCGCCAGGGCGCCGCCGGTGCCGTTGGGGCTCATGGCCAGGTGGCCCTTGTCGGCCAGGAGGATCTTGCCGTCGAGGCCGACGGCGGGCATCATGCCCTGGGGGAGGAACGTGACGTCCCGCTCGTCGAGGCCGAAGAACTCGTGCTCGGCGAAGAACGTGCGGATTGCCCGGTCGTTGGTGGCGCTGGTCATGATGCACCACGGCACCGCGCGGCCGTACCGGCGGCCGGTGGCGAGGACCTGCTCGGCGAAGGTGGCCAGCAGCGGCTTGCCTGTGACCGGCGTGCAGGGCAGGCAGCCCTTGGGCCCCTCGAAGTCCAACCGGGTGTCCTGCCCGCCAGCGGCGGTGAAGGCCGCAACCTTGCCCTCGGCCAGCAGTTGCTCGCCGAGCCGGCGGGCCGCTTGGTAGTCCTCGGAGCCGTTGGAAGCGGGCGGGAGGACTTCCGGGGGCTCGGCGGCCTCGAGGTCGGCCCCGTCAGGCTCGCCAAGGACGTGCGAGGCGATCAGGCGACCGAGGCGATCCCAGTCCACCGACTGGATCTCCTCCAGCAGCACCGTCCGCTGGGGCGATTCCAACTGGGAATAGAACGCCAGCAGGTGTTCCTGTCCGTGCGCCGCCAACGTGCGCTGCACGACGTCCTTGGTCGCCATGGTCTCGCTCCACCCGCCAATGACTGCAATGATCGTGGCCGCCTGGCCGATGATACTCACTGGCCATGAAAGCGTACGACTGCCCGGAGAACCTGTCAACGCCCCATGATCCATCGTCGGTCACGCGACGAGGTTTCCTTGACTGTTCCCTGCGGGCGGCCCTGGCGGCGGCGCTGGCCCCGGCCGCACGCCTGCTGGCGGCGACCGGTGCGGCGGCGACGGCCGGGGGGTCGCGGGTGGTGCGGATGGCCTCCGAACGGGTCATCGAGGGCCTCCAGGTCCGCGCGGTGCGTCTGCGTCGCCTGATCGAGGAGGGCCTGTGCCACCTGACCGGCGCATCGTCGGCCCCGAGGGCCTGGGCGACGTTCGCACGGCCGGGCCAGAAGCTGCTGATCAAGACCACGAAGCTTCCCGGGGCGGGACTGGGCATCGAGGGGGCCGTCCTGTCGGTGGTGCTCGACTCGCTCACCCGCGCCGGGTATCGCCGCGGCGACATCCTCGTCGCCGGCTGTGACGTCCCGCCGGGGCTGACCGGTCTGGCGGCGACGCCGCCGGGGTGGTCCACCCGCACGGTGGATGTGGCCGGCAGTCGTCAGCAGATCCGGCGGTATCTCGAGGGGGTGGACGTCGTGATCAACCTGCCGTCGCTGACGGACCACAACATCATGGGCTTGGCGTGCGCCATGGTGAACGTCACGCTGCCGTACATCCGCCGGCCGGGGCGGGTGCTCGACGGAGCGGTGCACGAGGCGATCGTCTCACTGCTGGGGGCGACGGAAGCTCTCCCCCGACCGGCCCTTACGATCGTCAACGCCCTCCGGTGCGTCATCGAGGGCGGCCCCCTCGTCGCCGACGAGCACGTTGTGGTCGGCCGCGAGGTGTGGCTGGCGACCGACCCGGTGGCCGTCGACCGCGTCGCGCTGCAGTGGCTTCACCAGCAGCGCACGGCCCGCGGCCTGCCGCCGGTGGCGCTGTCGCGACCGGCCCGCTACGTGGCGATGGCCACGGCGGCGGGACTGGGCCACGGGGACCTGCGGAACGTGCGGATCGAGACGCATCCGGGGTGAGGGGGGCAATCCCAATAGCACGCCCGGGCGGGCGGAGCGGTTCACCGAAATTGATCGAAGCCGTGACATTTTCTTGACATGGCGGGTCTGTCCGGATTATCATGATGTTCGTAAGCTGGCGTGGGACGGCAGGTGGTCTGCCGCCCCTTCCATCCACCGGCCGAGTGCGGCCCGTCGAACGAACATCGGAGACGGATTCATCGAATATCGCGCACTGTTCGCCGGGCGTACCATTCGGAAGTTAGGGAAGGAGGTCGCGAAATGAAGCGATCTAAAGGTTTTACGTTGATTGAGCTGTTGGTGGTCGTGGCCATCATCGCGCTGCTGGTGTCGATTCTGCTTCCGGCGGTGAACAAGGCCAAGGAGATC
>CAZHRW010000294.1:0-3671 GCA_964535025.1 uncultured Planctomycetales bacterium | reverse complement strand
TGGTTGAAGGGGGGGCGCCCGCGGGGGGGACCGGCCCCCGCCGAGGGGCCGGGAGCAGCGACGATGATGCCTGACGCCACGTTGCCGTTTGCCGACAAGCCGGTCAGCCGCATCGTCCTGGGCACGCGGCCGCTGGTCGACGCCGACGCCGACCACGCCGCGGCCATGCTCGAGCGGTTCGTCGCCGCCGGCGGGACGGCGATCGACACCTCCTGGATCTACAATCGCGGCGGCTCGCAGCGCGCCCTGGGCCGCTGGCTGGCCGCCGGCGGGGCCGCGCGGGACCGCCTGTTCATCATCGACAAGGTCTGCCACAGCCTCGCCGCCGACCCCGACACGATCGGCGCCCAGACGGCCGAGGGCCTGGCGCGGATGCGGATCGCCCACACCGACCTGCTGCTGCTGCACCACGACAACGGCCGGGTGCCCGTGGCGACCTTCGTCGACCGCTTCGCCGAGCAGGTCGCCGCGGGGCGGACGCGGGCCTGGGGGGCGTCGAACGTTTCCCCCGAGCGGTTCGACGCCATGGCCGCCGACGCCGTCCGCCGCCACCTGCCCGGCCCGGTGGCGGTGAGCAACCAGTGTTCCCTGGCCCGCTGGGCCCATCCCAGCTCCCCCGAGAGCGTCGGCTGCGAGGACCCGGCCTTCCGCCGGTGGCTGGCGGCCTCGGGAGTGCCGCTGTTCGCCTGGGGCGCGCAGGCCGGCGGCTGGTTCGCCCACCCCGACGCCCCGACCGACCCGGACACCTACATCCGCCGCATGCACGAGGCCATGAACACCGACGCCAACCGCCGGCGGCTGCGGCGCGCGACCGAGCTGGCCGCCCGACTCGGCCGTACGCCCATCCAGGTCGCCCTGGCGTGGGTGTGGCACCAGCCGGTCGAGGCGTTCGGCATCGTCGGCTGCCGGACCGTCGCCGAACTGGACGACTCGCTCGGCGCCGCCGCGATCACGCTGACGGCCGAACAGACGGCCTGGCTGGACCTGCAGGCCTGACGGCCCGTGCCGCCTTCCTGCCGCCGCAGGCGGCGCCCGGCCGGCCGCCGCGGCGTGCATTCGGCGGGCCCCCGCGGTACACTGGCGGGTGCGTTGGAAGGAGAGGCTATGGGCGTCCTGACCGAACAGCAGCAGGCGTGGTGGCTGGCGATGGAGGAGGCGATCGTCTCCGACCTGGTCGACCTGGGCGAGCGGGGCTTCGCCGTCGACGCCGTGTCCTACCGGCGCGGCTGGACAGACGACCCGCGGGTGCGGGTCCGCGCGGGCGTCGCCGACGCCCTCGAACGCGCGCGCGAGGCCCTGCCCGCCGGGCATACCTTCAAAATCTACGACGGCTGGCGGCCGTGGGCGCTGCAGCAGCGCTGCGCCGAGCGGGCCGAGACGGCGATCCGCCGGCGGTACCCCGACTGGACCGACGAGCAGGTCGCCGCCCACGTCCGGCGGATGGCCCCGCCGATCCGCGTCGTGCCCCGCCTCGATTCCCACCGCTACGGCGGCGCCGTCGACCTGACGCTGCTCGGGGCCGACGCGAACGAACTGGACATGGGCGTGCCCGTCAGCCACAACACCGACAGCCGCGCCGACCTGCTGCACTACCACCTCCGCGACGACCTGGCGCCCGAGCAGCGCGCCTTCCGCGACCACCGCACGCTGCTCATCCGCGCCATGAGCATCGGCGGCTTCGAGCCCTACCTGCCGGAGTTCTGGCACTGGGGCTACAAGCAGGACCTGTAGCCGCCCCGCGGCCGAAATCAGCGACGAAAGGACATCCGATGGCACTGTGCACCGTGCGGTTCTTCTCGACGGCGCTGGCCAGGCAGACGGCGATGAACGTGATCTGCCCCGACAGGCCCCGCCGGCGGCTGGCGGTCCTGGTCCTGCTGCACGGGCTCAGCGACGACTACACCGCCTGGCAGCGGTACACGCGGCTGGAAAAGCACGCCGAGCGGCGCCGGCTGATCATCGTCATGCCCGACGGGGCGCGGAGCTTCTACATCAACAGCGACGCCGCCGGGGCGTACGAAGACGGGATCATCCAGGATTGTCTGGGGACGGCCGAGCGGCTCTTCCCGGCAGTCGGCCGCCGCGAGGGCCGGGCGATCGCCGGGTTGAGCATGGGCGGCTACGGGGCGATGTCGCTGGGGCTCAAGCACCCGGGCCTGTTCGCCGCGATCAGCGCGCACTCCGGCGCCTTCGACGTCGGCCGCCGTCTCCGCCAGCGCCCGGGCTTCGAGCTGCTGGCGGCCGACCTCGCCCGCCGCGCCAACAACTGCCGCGCCCTGGCCAAGGCCGTCGCCGCCCGGCGCCGCCGTCCGGCGATCCGCTTCGATTGCGGCGTCGACGACGGCCTGATCGACACCAACCGCGCCTTCCACGCCTACCTCGACCGCCTCGGCCTCGCTCACGACTACCGCGAATACCCCGGCGCCCACACCTGGGACTACTGGGACGAGCACATCGTCGAAACGCTCGATTTCGTCGAGGCCCACACGACCGACGGCAGGCGCTAGCCGCGTGGGGGGGGCGCCCACACGGGCCCTCCCGGACCGGCCGTGCTGGCGGGGGACACTATCGCGGGAGGTCTCGCCGGCGCCGCCGGCCCAGCGCCGCCAGGCCCGCCACGGCCAGGAGGCTCATCGTGGCCGGTTCGGGGACGACCACGACGTGATCGAGGGCCGGCCCGTACGCGCCGCTGGCGACGAGGCTGTGGAAGGCGAGGGTGGTCTGCGTGTCGACGGCCGTGAACTGCCAGGTGCGCCCCACCCAGCCCATATCGGTCGGGCTGTGGCCGGCGGGTTCGAAGCTGACCTGCGCCGACTGCCCGGCCGCCGAGACGCCAAGTGTCCGTTCGGCCGGGCCGCCCACGGGGTTGCCGGCGAGCTGGAACATCACGGTGTACAGTGTGCCGGGCTCGGTGTCGAAGGTCTGGGCGATGCTGCCGGGGCCCGTGCCGTTCATGTCCAGGCTGTGCCCGCCGTCGTCGGCGGTCCAGTAGGGGCCGATGTAGTCGATCGTGCCGGATGTGATGGTCCAGCCGTCGATCGCCGTCGACCCCGCCGAGAGCATGAGGAACGACCCGGTCGCCGGCCCATCCTCGAAACTCCCATTGACCAGCATGTCCGCCCGCACGACACCGGCCGCGGCCCAGACGGCCGCGAGCATCGCCAAGACCTGCATCCTGCGTCCCATGATGGACCTCCTCGTCGCCGCCGACACACGCTGCCGGCACAGACTTACACATTATAACCGAAGACGCCCCCAACGCAAGTGCCTGCCCCTGAATGTGCCGCGGCTGCCCGGAGCGATGCGCAAGCAAGTGAATGGCTGCTCCAAGCCGTCAGTCACACGAGCAGCGCTCCCCTACACGCGACGAACCTCGGCATGTCGCGGCGGCGCTGCAAGCAAAGCCGGGATCTGCTCCCGTTTTCGTGGCTACGACAGGGATAGCCACAAAGGACACAAAGACAGAACGGAAAGAACAGCAACGACACAGCCAGGCCGCAGAGTTCACAGAGGGCTCAGAAAAGACGCCCACGTAGTGGTGAAGCTTCTTTCTCTGTGTTGGCCGTGCCCTCTGTGGCACAGGCCGTTGCCGTGGGTTCCCCTGCGTTCTTTGTGGCCTTTGTGGCTCTCTTGGCCGTTCTGTTTGCGGCGACAAAGCAACCACGAAAACG
>CAZHRW010000293.1:0-6001 GCA_964535025.1 uncultured Planctomycetales bacterium | reverse complement strand
TTTTGCGATCAACGGCGAGCCGGTCTTTCTGCTGGGCGCGAGTTATTACGGGGGCCTGGGCGCTTCGGACGCGTTCGTCGACGCCGACCTGGCGGACCTGCGGCGGTATGGGGTCAATTGGATCCGCGTGTGGTGCACGTGGGGGGCGTTCGGGCGGGATGTCAGCGCGGTCGACCGCGCCGGCGAGGCGAGCGAGCCGGGGATGTCCCGCCTGGCGGCCCTGTGCGAGCGGGCCGACGCGATGGGGATGGTCGTCGACGTGACGTTTTCCCGCGGCAACGGGGTGGTGAACCCGCCGTTTCGACGGCTGGGGCCGCACCGCACCGCCGTGGCCGCCGTCGCCGAACGCCTGCGGCCGTACCGCAACGTGTATATCGACATGGGCAACGAGCGGAACCTCCTCGACCGCCGCCTGGTGCGGTTTGAGGAACTCGACGAGCTGCGCGACACGATCCGCCGGATCGACCCCGATCGCCTGGCGACGGCGTCGGCGTCGGGGGACATCCCGCTGGTTGACGTGTCGCGCTACCTGCTGCTGGCGAAGGTGGACTTCCTCGCCCCGCACCGGCCCCGCTGCGCCGACGCGCCGGCGCAGACCGCCGCCAGGACGGTCGAGGCCCTCGATGAGGCCCGCCGCGTACTCTGTCGTCCCGTGCCCGTGCACTACCAGGAGCCCTTCCGCCGCGACTGGCGGACGTGGCAGCCGACGGCCGACGACTTCGTCGCCGACCTGCGGGCGGCGATCGAGGGCGGGGCGGCCGGGTGGTGTTTCCACAACGGCGACAACCAGGCCCGCGCCGACGGACGCCCCCGCCGGTCGTTCGACATGAGCGACGACGAGGGCCGCCTGTTCGATCAGCTCGACGACGAGGAGCGGACCTTCCTCGATCGGGTGGGCGAGGTGATCGGCGGGCGATGAGCCGATGACAGCTAACGGCCCCGGAGGAATCAGGGCGATGCCGTGGCGGGCAGGGTCGTTGCCGGGGCCGTGGCGGCGGCGGGCGCGAGGGACCACAGGCCGCCGGTCTGGCCGCCGATGCTGATGAAGATTTCGGCCGGGCCCAGGCCGTCCAGGGCGGTCTCGGCGGCGCGGCGCTGGGCGGCGCCGGCGACGACGAGGTGACCGCCGAGGCGCTCGAGCGTGGCCGGGTCGGTCATCCGGATGTCGGCCCGTCCGCCGGCGGCCAGGAGGGCGGCATATTGGTCCGTGGTGAAGAACCGCACCCACCAGCCCAGCCGCGGCCAGACGGGACGTTCGGCCGCGGGCGCGGGCGTCATCGCCTCGGGCAGGTCGGACGCCAGCGCCAGCCGTCCCGCCGGCGGGACCGTTCGGATGGCCTCCTCGTAGAGCCCGCGCTGCACCTGGCGGAAGGCGCTCAAGGTACGAAGGGCCGCCGTCTGACGCGACAGCCACTCGTTGGCGTGGGCGGCGATGAGGATCGCACTTAACGCGACAACGAAGTAGATCAGCCTGCGCCCCGCCGGATCCAGCCGCCGGGTGAGCCGCTCGATCCGGACGGCCAGGGGGCTGGACCAGATCGCGATCACGAACGCCGGCACGTACACCAGCGCGCCGCTCATCGGCATCCACGGCCAGGGCACCGGCCCCCACAGCACTACCCCCTGCCGCAACACGCCCCAGGCGGCGAACGGGCGGGCCTGGGGCACCAGGACGGCGATCACCAGCGCGCCGGCCAGCGGGTGAATCCCGCCGGTCAACAGGGCCAGCAGCACGGCGAACCCGCCGATCGCGACCCACGACCGCCACTGCAGCCGCATGCCCTGGACGACCCCCGCCACGGCCGCCAGCAGCGTCAGCACCAGCCCCTCCGGGCCGGTCACCATCGCACGGCGGGCGTCGACCCACCGGCCCACGCCGCCGGGTTCCGGGCCGCGCCAGGTGTGAAAATCGCCCAGCAACCCACTGCCCAGCGCCACGGCCGCGAGAAGGACGACGCCGATGACGATCCCGCGCCGCCACGCGCGATGCCGCCACGCCAGGGACGCGGCGGCGACGTGGAGAATGGTCAGGTACCCCGCCGCCGGCGCGCGTCCCTGGCACGCCGCGGCCAGCGGCGCCGCGCTGAGGACCACCAGCCAAGCTCGCTGCGTCCGCCACCCCGCCGCCGCCAGGGCCACCGAGGCGAACCCCAGCAGCAGCTCGAGCGTCAACGCCAGGCGGGACAGGTGAACCATCGCCTCGAGGAACGCCAGGAACGCCACGGCCACCAGCGCCGTGGCGATCGCCGCCGGCCGGCGCCGGTGTCCCCAGAATTGTTGCAGGATGGCCCAGTACGCCGCCAGCACACCCGTCCAGGCCAGCACGTGGGCGAGCTGGTAGAGCCGGTAGCGCAGGTGCAGCGTCCGCCAGGCGACCCACCACGCCGTCGCGACGGCGACCGGTTCATCACGAAGGGTGCCGGCCCGCGGCGCGAGGGGGGTGGGCGAGCGGTCGGCCCAGGCCAGCCAGAAGGCGTCGTCGCCGATGAACCACATCGGCAGCCACGCGGCCGAGGCCGCCGCCAGGGCGATGGCGACCAGGGCCAACGATACGCACAGCACCCACCGGGGCAAGCCGGCGGGTGCCGTGGCGGTCGTCGATCGGTCTGTCGAGGTCGGGCCCATCGCGGATATTGTAGGCACGGCCCGCCCTCAGGTCGCCTGCGACGGCGCTACGCCCAGCGCACCAGGCCGAGGCTCTTGGGGTCGGCCAGGTCGTCGTTGCGGGGCATCACCCGCACCGTGTAGCCGGTCACGCCGGTGTCGCGGCAGGTGACCTGGGTCTCGTAGGTATGGTTGCCGTTGGCGTCGTTGGCGCCCAGCCAGGCCATTTCGCTGTAGTCGCCCTGGGTCAACTGCCCGTCGGGGTCGAGGTTGCCGAAGAACAACTGCACCTGAACGTCCTCGGGGCGCAGCTCGCCCAGGCGGATCGACGCGCGGACCTTGATCGGTGCGCCGACGCGGCATTGGTCCTGGACGTCGTCGGTGACGCTCTCGATATGGAGGCCGGGGAACTGCCCCCGCACGCGGCCGGCCCAGTGGGCCAGTTCGCGGGCCTTGGCCATGCCGTTGGCGGTGAGTTTGTCCCACTGCTGCGACGCCGGGACGTAGAAGCGCTCGGCGTACTCGCGAACCATGCGGTTGGTGTTGAACACCGGGGCGAGCTTCCGCATGGCGGTCCGCATCCGCCGGATCCACTCGCGGGGCAGACCATCGCGGCCGCGGTCGTAGAACAGGGGGATAACCTCTTTTTCCAGCAGGTCGTACAGCGCTTCGCTCTCGACGCGGTTCTGGAAGTCCAGGTCGTCGTACGTCTCGCCCGAGCCGATCCGCCAGCCGACGTCGGCCTCGCAGCCCTCGTCCCACCAGCCGTCCGGGATGGACATGTTCAGCGCCCCGTTGGCGGCGGCCTTCATTCCGCTGGTGCCGGAGGCCTCCATCGGCCGCAGGGGCGTGTTGAGCCACACATCGGCGCCCTGCACGAGGTAGCGCGCGGTGGTCATGTCGTAGTCCTCGAGGAAGAGGACCGACCGGCGCAGCTCGGGTTTGCGGGCGATGTGGACGATCTGGCGGATGAGATCCTTGCCGGGATTGTCCCGCGGGTGGGCCTTGCCGGCGAAGATGAACTGCACCCGCCGGTCCGACTGGTTGACCAGCCGCACGAGCCGCTCAAGATCCGAGAAGATCAGCGTGGCGCGCTTGTAGGTGGCGAAGCGGCGGGCGAAGCCGATCGTAAGCGCTTCTGGATCGAGAACTTCCTCCACCATTCGCAGTTCGCTGCGGCTGGCCCCGCGGGCGGCGCACTGCCTGGTGAGCCGTCGGCGGGCGAAGGCCACCAGGCGTTCCCGCCGGCGTTCGTGGGTCCGCCAGATCTCCGTGTCGGGGATATCGTCGAGCCGCTTCCAGAGCTCCTCGTCGGTGGTCTTTTCCTCCCAGTCCGGGCCGAGGTAGCGGTTGTACAGCTCGGTCATGTCGTCGCTCAGCCACGTGCGGGTGTGGATGCCGTTGGTGATGTGCGTGACGGGCACCTCGTGGACGGGCAGCGCCGGCCAGACGTTGTGCCACAGCCGCCGCGAGACCGCCCCGTGGAGCTTGCTGACGCCGTTGCGGTACGCGCTCAGTTGCAGCGCCAGGACCGTGAGGTTCATCGGCTCGTCGTGGTTGCCCGGATCCTGGCGGCCGAAGGCGAGGAACTGATCCCGCGACAGGCCCAACTGCGGCCAGTAGTGCTCGAAGTACCGGTCGATCAGCCACGGCTCGAACGCGTCGTTGCCGGCCGGCACGGGCGTATGCGTGGTAAAGATCGTCGAGGCGACGACCGCCTGTAAGGCCTCGTCGAAACTAATGTTATTGTCGTGCATCAGCAGGCGGACCCGTTCGAGGCCCAGGAAGGCCGAGTGGCCTTCGTTCATGTGGTAGGCCTTCGGGTGGAGGTTCAGCGCCCGCAGGGCCCGCACACCGCCGATGCCCAGCATGATCTCCTGGCGGATCCGCATCTCCTGGTCGCCCCCGTAGAGCTGGGCGGTGATCTGCCGGTCTTCCGGGGAGTTGCGGGGCAGGTTCGTATCGAGCATGTACAGGGGAATCCGACCGACCTGCACCTTCCAGACCCGCGCGGCGACGTTGCGGCCGGGGTAGTCCACCTCGATCATCACCGGCGAGCCGTCCTCGCGGAGGATCGGCTCGACGGGAATCTTGTGGAAGTCGTTGCGGGGAAACAGTTCCATCTGCCAGCCGTCGGCGTTGAGCCGCTGGCGGAAGTAGCCCTGCTGGTACAGCAAGCCGATGCCCACCAAGGGGATGCCGAGCTCCGAGGCGCTTTTGAGGTGGTCGCCGGCCAGGACGCCCAGCCCCCCGGAGTAGATCGGCAGACACTCGGCCAAGCCGAATTCGGCGCAGAAATACACCACCGACGGTTCGGACGCCTCGCCGTAATGGCCGGACCACCAGCCGCCCTTGCTCATGTACTTGTCCAGGGTCGACCGGATGCGTTCGAAGTGGGCGAGGAACCCCTGGTCGGCCGCGGCGTCCCGCAGTCGGTCCTGGGACACGGTTCCCAGCAGGGCCACGGGGTTATGGTTCACCGCCTCCCACAGCGCCGGGTCCAGCCGGCGGAAGAGGTCGCGGGCCTCGGCGTGCCAATACCACCACAGATTGTTGGCCAGCGCCCGCAGGCCGGTCAGCTCCTCCGGCAGCGCCGGCTCGACGGCAAAGGTACGTAGCGGTCGCATTCTGTATCTAATCCCTTTCTTCCAACCGGTTGACAGTCATGCCCCTCCGTCGCGCGGACGCGAACGCCGGGTACACCGTAGGTTTATCGGCACTGCAGCGATAAGGAATTACGAGAATCAACTTCGGCGGGTCCACCGGTACGCTGTTCAAACCATCTTCCCACTTGACAGTCCCCCACGGCATCCCTAGAGTATACCGCCCTGATCGCGACGATCCAACGAACTCGTCGCCCGGGCGGAACGTCCGATAATCGGGAAAGAGGGCCGTTAGCTCAGTTGGCTAGAGCGCCTGCTCGACACGCAGGAGGTCGTTGGTTCAAGTCCAATACCGCCCATTGCCGTAAGCCCTTAACAGCGAGATGTTTGCGGCAAATCATTCTTGTGTCAGCCTCCTCGGCAAAAGCTGTACTACACTTGTGACTACACTTTTTCCGTATATCTTGGAGGTAAGGACAATGCCGAGGAGCAGACCCGCGTCGAACCCTGTCTCGTACCACAGACCCACAAAGCAGTACTATGTAACCCGCGCTGGAAGGAGGCTCTATCTTGGCTCAGACAAGAGCCAGGCCATCAAGAGATACCATGAGATGGGTCTGGGCATGGAAGGTCGGAGTGGGTCGCCGACTGTATCTGCGCAGTATGACGTTACCCTCAAGGAGTTGGCCAACCGGTTCCTGGCCGCTCAACAGGCGAACTGGCGGAATCCTGAGACTACGCTCAAGTGCTATAGGGATTGGCTGGGCCGATTCCTGGCGGATCATCCCCGTCTC
>CAZHRW010000292.1:0-24972 GCA_964535025.1 uncultured Planctomycetales bacterium | reverse complement strand
CCCGCGCCCGCCCCCGCCCCGCCGCGCGGGGCCCGCGTTGTTTCGCCCCCCGCGGCCGGTCCCCTGCAAGGAATGAGCAAATAAAGCATTGCGTCGCGCCGGGCCGAACTGCTATGGTACGACAACGTCGTCCTGTTCGATTCCCATGCACGCTGAGCAGAGAGGCTCGCGGTGGACAACAGCGGCTACCAGAAGGGCATTACGTTGGTCTCGCTGGCAGCGATCCTCTTTGGGCTGCTGGCGGTCACCGTGCTCATGCAGTGGGACGCATTGGTCCTGAACATGGGGACGTTCTTTGCGGAGCACTCCGTACCCATCCCGCCGGTCATCGCGGTGGTGTTCCTGACGGTGATCGCCGCGGTGCTGTGGCGATTGGGGCGGATCCGACTGCTGAACCGCGCGGAGCTGCTGTGCGTGATGTTCGCGATGCTGATTGCCACCCCGCTGATGACCCAGGGGTTCTGGCACCGTTATCTGAGCATCACGCTGACGCTCACGGACGACCCGAGCATGTTCAAGAACATGCGCTGCTACCCCACCCGCCTGTGGCCGCACGGGCCGAACCTGTTGGCCGACGCGTTTGAGCCGTCGAACCGGTCGGCGGTGAGGACGACCGGCACGGTCACGTGGGAGACGATCGAGGTGGAGCCGGGCCGCCCGGTGGAGGTGCCGGTGCTGCGGAACGACGATTCCGACGCCACCTCGACGCTACGGCTTCACGTCAAGACCGGACAGGGCGGGCCGTTCTTCGTCAGTGTGCTGGCGCGCCCGGGCGAAGGGCCGAAGTACCGGTTGAAACCCAGTTCGCGCTACACCTGTCGCCTGCGCGTTCCCGATGACGGGGCGTTCGCGGAAGTCTTCTCCACCTCGGCCGACGGGCAGGTCACCTATGCCCAGCGCGGGGGCTTCGTCCATCTCGGCAGCAGCAGTGTGGATGTTCCGACGGGGGCGACCGACGAAGTGATCGTCGAGTTTACGCTCGACGGCGTCGGCCGCTTGGCACTGGCCGAGCCGTGGATGATGAGCAACGACGCGCTGGCTTCGACGGTGCGGGGCAAGCAGGTGGTGACCGAAAGCCACTTCGAGCAGTTGGCGCTGGCCGAGCGCGGGGGGCTGGTGGTCCGTCCGGATTCGATGTGGTCGTGGAAGGGCGTGAAGTTCCTGCTGAGCGGCTTCATTCCGGTCGCCCGGTGGGTCGGGCCGATGTTCTGGTGGTTGGCCTTCTTCGGCCTGCTGATGGCGGCGTCGCTGGCGATGAGCGTGCTGCTGCGCAGGCAGTGGATGGAGAACGAGCGGTATCCCATGCCCCTGGCGCGGATCCCGATGGCCCTGATCGGCTACGGGTCGGACGATCTGGAGGCCGATCTCCGCCACGAAAGCGCCCTGCCGCGGATCTGGATGAACCGCATGATGTGGGCGGGCCTGGCCGTCGGAGGGCTGTGGACCGTGCTGCGGGCGTGGCACGCCTACAATCCCAAGGTGCCCGATCTGAGCGTCTACGTGCCGTTGAAGCCCTATTTCAACGACCCGGGCTACGGCGAGATGTGGACCAACGTGTACTTCATGGTCTCGGCGCTGTTCGTCAGCCTGGCGATGTTCATGGAGCTCAACGTCCTGGGCAGCATCGTCGTGGGGTACTTCGTGTTCCGGTCGTTGTTCTGGCTGGGCCAAGGCACCGGGCTCAACAGGTTCCCCGGGTACCCGTTCGCTGGTCAGCAGGAACTGGGGGCGTATGTCACCTACGCGCTGCTGACGCTGATCTTCATGCGCAAATACCTCTGGCGGATCCTCAAGGCGGCCCTGGTCAACGACAAGGCGGCCTGGGCGGGGGAGGTCCTGTCGTACCGATGGGCGTTTGTCCTGCTGCCGGCGACGTTCGTCGGGATCGCCCTGTGGGCTCGGGCGGTCGGCACGGGGGTCGGCGGGATGCTGGTCTTCTACGGATTCCTGATCGTCCTGACCCTGGTGACGTGCAAGATCCGCACCGAATGCGGCGTGCCCTTCAGTTATCTCGGCGTGGGCAACCCGGCGACGGTGCTGGTCATGCTGGGCAGCATCGCGACCTTCGGGCCGAGCGCGATTATGCTCGCCGCCGTCATCGCGTGGTTCGTCGGCCAGACGCCGTTTTTCATGATGCCGGGCGCCCAGATGGAGTTGATCGAACTGGGGCGGCGCTTCAGCGTGCGACCGAGGCACCTGCTGGTCGCGTGCGCGATCGGCGTGGTGGGGGGGATCGTGTTCGGCGGGTGGGGATTCCTGTCGTACTCGTACGGGCTGGGCGGGCAAACGACGCGGTACCAGTGGGCTTACACGCCCAAGACGTGGCGGATCAGCTTCTTCAACAGCGAACTGGCCAGGGCCACCGCCACCTACGCCGAGCAACAGGATGTCGCCGCCGACGTCCCGGAGATGGACACGGCCGGCGGGTGGAAGCCCCAGCACTGGGGCCTCGTGATCGGCGGGGTGACCACGGCGGCCGTGGCGATCCTTCGGCAGATCTTCCCGGCGTTCTGGTTCCATCCGGTGGGGATCCTGGTGGGCTATACCAGCGTGGGCAACATGATCTGGGGTAGCTGTCTGGTGGCGTGGGCGCTCCGCATGGTGGTGTTGCATTTCGGGGGGGCGGCGACGGTACGTAAACGGCTGCAGCCGTTCTTTGTGGGCGTGTTCGTCGGAACGATCGGCGCTCTTGTGATTCTGATGATCCACGCGGCGGTGCTGCAGGCCGGCGGGGTGGATCAGATTATGAACTGGTGGCCGTTCCTGGTGCCATGATACGAGCCGAATCCCATAGTGCAAGCCGGTCCGTGCCGAAGGCGATCGCCCTGACGGCCCTGGTGCTCGCCCTGATCGGGGCGGTCCTGGCGGCCTACCTGTCGCTCGCGTGGCCGCCCCGCAAGCGGTCGGCGCTGGATGTTTTCGGCGATTACGATCGCCAGACGATGCGCGACGCCATGGCGCCGAAGGCGGTGGGCGCCCGCCAGCAGACCATCCTGGACTGCGGGTCCCGCTACATCGGCCAACCCGGCTTCGAGGCCGTCCAGGCGATGATCCGCCAAGCCTACCACGACGCCGGGCTGGAGGTTCACGAGCAGCGGGTCAACACCGTCGCGCCCGAGACGACCCGCCGGGAGATCCTCGACGCCGCCGGCGCGCCGCTGGCGGACGTGAAGATCTACCCGTTCATGCCGAACCAGTTCCAGCCGATCGTCACGCCCGACGAAGGCGTCGCCGGCACGCTGATTCGCGTCACCGACGAGGTGCTGCGCACCCGCAAGACGTTCGACGATTGCATCGCCCTCGTCGACGCCAGCGACCTGCCGTCCAGCCTGGGCGTGGATTGGCGGCCCTACGCGCGCCTGGGCTTTCGGGCGGTGATCCTCAGCCACCCCGAGGGCCTCGACAAGATCGGCTGGAGCCGCTCGGCCGTTGAGTGGATGGTGTCCAACGCGCCGGTCAACTACCCGCGCCTGGCGGCGACGCGCGACATCTTCGACCACGAGAACAAGACCGTTCGCCTGCACGTGCGGAGCCGGTACGTCAACGCGCCAAACATCAACTTCATCGGCATCCTCCGCGCCGGCGGCACCGGCGGCGAGGCCGCCGAGGAAGCCCTGGTCCTCTCCACCCGCTACGACGCGGCTTCCTGGCTGCCCGACA
Organism: uncultured Planctomycetales bacterium; assembly: GCA_964535025.1. GTDB lineage: Bacteria > Planctomycetota > Phycisphaerae > SM23-33 > FEN-1343 > JAAYZK01. Next base: position 21,312 of record CAZHRW010000292.1, on the reverse strand, counting down.
AGGCGCCGGGCACGATGCAGGCGATCAACCTGGCCGCCCAGTTATCGATGATCGAGGCGCTGGCCGAGGCCCGCGACGAGTTGCGGCGGGATGTGATCTTCATCGCCACCGGCGCCGGGTCGATGGGTCATGCCGGCGCGGCCAACCTGCTGAGCGTTCTGGGGGGGCAGGCGCACCCCGGCGAGGCGCTGGCCCAGCAGCGCAAGCGGCGCAAGGAGAACGAAACGCATCTGGCGATGCTCGACGAGATCCTGGCGTGCTTCGACGACGAGGCTTTCATCGTCGACGCCGAGACGACCGAGAAGGCCCTGGCCGGTCTGGACCGCAAAGCGGAGGCCTTTCTCGACGAGCAGTTCCGCTACATCCTCAACACGCTGCTGCTGTCGCGCAAGGAGCCCTATCTCGCCAGGCGGCTGGAGTTCCTCCGCACGGGTGAAGACACCGAAACCGAGGCCTTCGATCGCTTCCGGGACGCCCAGGCGCTGTACAACGACGTCCTGATGATCGTGGGCTATCCCGTCGAGAAGGTGCTCGCCGAGTACGAGGACCTCGCCGGCGAGGTCGAGCTGCGCCGCCTGTGCCGCGAGCGGTTCGACCAGCTCCGCGCCTACCACCACGAGCAGGTCGACCGGGCCGCCCAGGCGGTCGAGCTCAACCGGAGGGTCGGGCGGTACCGCCGACTGATCGTCTGCACGCCGCTGCTGGTGCCCGACCTCGGCAGCGACGGGGGAGACGGCGAGGAAGTCTCCTTCTTCATGGGCGACCGGAAGTCGCACCAGATCAGCGGCCTGGCGGTCAACGACCTGCTGGCGTTCGTCGCCGAGCAGGCCGATACGACGGGGACCTTGCGGTACCTGTCGCAGACGCCCCGGCATGATGCGGTCATGCCGACGAAGCTGGGCGGCGTGCTGTCGGACCTGACGTACTGGAGCTTCGCCGGGTATCCCGCCTTCCAGTTCATGCACACCAACCGCGTCGAGTCGTACCAGCGGTGGGCCAGCCCGATCGATCTGCCCGCGGCGCGGGATCTGACCAGCATGGCCGCGTCGCTGCGCATGCTCGGCGAAACCGCCCTGTCGATCGCGTACGGCAACGGGCGGTTCGAGGGGGTCGAGGCGTACGCCCCGCGCACCTATGGCGGGCGCGTGCTGGTGGGGGGGCTGGGCCGGTCGATCGTGCCGAACTACCCGCTGGCCGACGCGCTGGTGGCGACCAAGGCCAATCACGACATCAACAACAACGGGCGGGTCAAGCAGTTGTTCTTCTGGACCGATCCGTACGGCCGGTACGCCTTCCCGAGCATCTGCGCCCGCCACGAGATCACTCCGGCCAGCCAGGAAGACACCCTGGGCTACTGCCCGGTGGCGGTCGGCTACGATCCGGCCGGGCGGATCCGTTTCATCCGCGACGAGGGGCCCACCGGGCAGAAGGCCTATCGTTCGATGGCACTGCACTGGCTCAAGGACATCGGCGCCGCCAATATCGTGGTGTTCCGCGCGACGCCGGTGACGATCCTCGACCGGGTCAACCCCCAGACGCTCCGCGACTACGACGGCGTCATCCTGATGAACCGCGACCGGCTCACCCCCGTCGAGAAGTTCGCCTTCTTCACCGGCGACGCCGTCTGCCGGTTCATCGAGCCGGACCTGTTCTTCTACGTCGCCTTCAAGGCCGGCACGCCCGAGAATCCGCTGGTCCACGAGACCCGCGCGTTCATGCTCGGCGAGCCGCCCGACGAGACGGCGCCCCAGACCCGCGATATCGCCGGCGAAGGCTACCTCGCGGCCGACACGCCGCTGCTGCTGGATGTCCCCCAGCAGATCGCCGCGTCGATGGCGCAGGTGAACGGTCGTCGCCTGGCCATGCAGAATCGTCACGGAATGGCCGACGAGCGGACCAACGACTTCCATGACAAGGCCCTCGAGCTGCAGGCCGAGGCCGACGATCCGGCCCGCCCGCAGTTCGAGCGCCTCCTCGACGCCCGCGACGCCGTGGCCTACCACGCCCTCAACCACCCCGTGCTGCGGGAGAACATCACCGAGGCGGTCATCAGCATCCTGTGGTATCTCTGCCTGCTGGTGCCCTTCACGTTCTTCTTCGAGAAACTGCTGTTCGCCTTCCCCGACGTCCGCAAGCAGATCGCCGCGCACACGGTGATCTTCGTCATCTCGTTCGCCCTGCTGAAGCTGCTGCACCCGGCGTTCGAGATGATCCGCTCCTCGCTGATGATCCTGCTGGGGTTCATCATCATCCTCATCAGCGGCGGGATCACGGTGCTGTTTTCCGGCAAGTTCCAGGAGAACCTCGAAGGCCTCCGCGCCAAGCGGGGCGTGGTCGCCGCCGCCGAGGTCAACCGGCTGGGCGTGGTCGGGACGGCCTTCATGCTGGGGCTGAACAACATGCATCGCCGCAAGGTGCGCACCGGCCTGACGTGCGTGACGCTGGCGCTGATCACCTTCGCGATGATCTGCTTCACCACCACCACCAGCGACCTGGTCGACACCGAGGTGGTCATCGGCGACGCGGCCTACACGGGGCTGCTGATCAAGGACGAACGGATGAAGGCGATCGAGGATGGCGAACTGCAGGCCATCCGCACGCGGTTCGGCCACGCCTACGAGGTGGCCGCCCGCGCGATGGTCCTGGCCCGCCAGGGCCCCGATCGCGACCTGCTGCTGCCGGAAATCACCGTCGAGTACAAGCCGGCCGAGGGCGCGAAGCGGTCGATCCGTATCGCGTCGCTGATGACCTTCGAGCCCAACGAGCCGCTGCGCGACCAGATCGACGTGGTCACCGAGGCCGGCTGGTTCCCGCCGCAGACCGCCGCCGAGCTGGCGGCGATGGAGGCGACGCCGGCCATGCTGCCGACCACGGTCGCCGATCAACTGGGCATCTCGTCGGATGCGGTCGACGCCGGGCGCGTTGTCATCCGCATCAACGGCCGTCCGTTCTACGTGCACGGCCTGTTCGATCCCGCCTCGCTGGCCCGCGTGCGGGACCTCGACGGCGAGGACATCCTGCCGTTCGACGCCGAGAGCATGCGGGAGGTCCATGCCGACGCCAACCGCTACATCTACGCCGACAAGCCCTATGCCCCGCTGCCCGCCGAGGAGATCGTGCTCGCGCGGACGATCGACGGGTTGTCGATGGGGGAGGGCATCGTCAACCGGCGGGTGTCGATCGCCGTGTGGCTGCGCGACAAGGGCACCGGCGCGCCGTTGGCGGCTGGGGCGGCGCGGCAGACGATCGACCGGTACCTCGAACAGAGCGGCCGCGAGACCCACTATGGGCTGACCGGCGTGGCCTACCGGGGCAAGCGCGCCCGGGAGCGGACGATCGCGGGCATGGTCGACATGCTCATCCCGCTGGTGATCGCGGCGCTGACGGTGCTCAACACGATCCGCGGGTCGGTCTACGAGCGGCGGGACGAGATCGCCGTCTACAACGCCGTGGGCATCGCGCCGCGGTACGTGTTCTTCATGTTCTTCGCCGAGGCCTTCGTCTACGCCGTCGTCGGCGCGGTGCTGGGCTATTTCCTCAGCCAGGGCGTCGGGCTGACGCTGACGACGCTGGGGTGGACCGGCGGGCTGAACATGACGTTCACGTCGTTCTCGACGGTGCTGGCCTCGCTGGCGATCATGGCGGCGGTGTTCGCCTCGACGCTCTTCCCGGCCCTGCAGGCGATGCAGATCGCCGCGCCGGCCGAGGAGGCGGGCTGGACCCTGCCCGAGCCGACCGGCGACACGCTGGCGATGGCCCTGCCGTTCACCTTCGACCACGACGATCGGCTGGCGATCCTCGAGTTCTTCAACCGCTTCTTCCTCGACCACGGGGAGGGCTCCAGCGGCGCGTTCTTCTGCGACGTGCCCCAGGTGGGCGTCAGCGACGAGCTGGACCGCCTCAGCGGACAGTACGTCCCCCAGCTGAGCGTGACCGTCTGGCTCAAGCCCTACGACCTGGGCGTCTCACAGAAGCTCATTATCGACATGCCCACCGATCCGAAGACCGGCGAATACGTGGCCCACCTGACGCTGGTGCGGCTGTCGGGGACGCGGAAATCCTGGATGCGGCTGAACAAGCACTTCCTCTCGCGGGTCCGCAAGCACTTCCTGCACTGGCGGGCCGTCGGCGAGGTGGAACGGCAGGCGATGTTCGTCGAGGCGCGCGACCTGATGATGACTCAACTGACCCGACGCGGAGTTCTGGATGCCTCGTAAAACGCACACGACCGACAAGGAGCTCGAGCTCTACCGCAACCTCCTGGCGACGCCGACGAGCTTCTCCAGCGGGTTCGGCTGGTCGACGGTGCTGGGGATCATCTTCTGCGGCCTGGTGATGCTGCCCGGGTCGATCTACCTGGGGCTGATGAGCGGCGGCAAGCTCGGCCAGGCCGCCTCGTGGGTGACGGTCATCCTGTTCAACGAGGTCGCCCGCCGCTCGCTCAAGACGCTCAACAAGCAGAACCTCGTCATCCTCCTGCACGCCGCCCAGGTGATCATGGCGGCCAACATCCTGTTCCCCGGCGGGCCCTGCGCCCAATTGGTGTGGCGCGCCTTCCTGGTGACCTCCGACGCGATCCGCGACTCGAACATGCGGGACTATTTCCCCACCTGGTGGGTGCCCGACCCCGACAGCGAGGCCATCAACACCCGCAACCTGCTGCACCCGGACTGGTGGGCGCCGATCGGGCTGTTGCTCTTCACGATCATCCTGGGCTTCATCCGCCGCTACACGCTGGGGTACTTCTTCTTCCGCCTGACCAGCGACGTCGAACGCCTCCCGTTTCCGATGGCGGCAATCGGCGCCCAGGGCGCGATGGCCATGGCCGAGGCCGACGAGGCCGGCGATGAAAAGGAGGACCCCGGCAAGGTCTTCTTCGACCGCAAGCAGCGCCAGCAGACCCGGAAGAAATCCACCCGCTGGCGGCTGTTCAGCCTCGGCGCGACCATGGGGGTGGCGTTCGGCTTCATCCAGGTGGGCATCCCGGCGCTGACCGGCGTGTTCCTCGACAAGCCGGTGTTCCTGATCCCCCAGCCGTTCGTGGACACCACGACGCTGAGCGAAGGGATCCTCCCGGCGACCCCGACGGGGATCGCCCTGGACCTGGGCGTGATCCTCCTCGGGATGGTCCTGCCGTTCTGGGCGGTCCTGGGGACGTTCGCGGCCATTCTGGTGACGTTGATCCTCAACCCGATCCTCCACGAGATGGGGATCCTGACGGCCTGGCAGCCGGGCATGGATACCGTCTCGACCACCTTCGCCAACGAGATCGACTTCTGGATGAGTTTTTCGATCGGCGCGTCGATCGGCCTGCTGGGCGTGTCGCTGTTCCAGTCGCTGCGGGATATGCACACCAAGATCAAGACGATCCGCCAGGCCAACATCGCCACGGACCAGCGCGAGAATATCTGGGCCACCCCGCCCGGCCGGGGCGACTTCCCCCTGGGCCTCACCCTGGCCGGGTATGTGGCATCGGGCCTGATTCTGATGGGCATGTGTTACCTGCTGCTGAGACAATCGCCCTTCCTCAGCGGGCCGATCATGATCAATGTGATGGTCTTCCTGTTCATCCTCGTGTTCGTGTACAACCCCCTGATCTCGTACCTCAACGCCCGCCTGCTCGGCATCGCCGGGCAGAACATCACCATTCCCCACGTCCGCGAGGCCGTGTTCGTCCTCAGCGGGGCGCGCGGGCTGGACATCTGGATGGCGCCGATCCCCATCGAAAACCAGGCCCACCAGGCCCAGGCGTTCCGGATCACCGAACTGACCGGCACCAACCTGCGCTCCCTGGTCAAGACCGACCTGATCGCCGTGCCCATGCTGTTCCTGCTGTCGCTGGGGTTCTGGGCGTTCATCTGGCGGTCCAACGAGGTGCCCGGACCGACCTTCCCCTACGCCCAGACCTACTGGGAACTGCAGTCCAAGCGCTTCGCCCTGACCTACTCGGCCACCCACGCCGTCAGCGAGGAGCAGAAGATTGATTTCTGGGAGACCGAGTTCGGCAAGGCGATCCATCCCCGCGTGATCCTCGGCGGGGCGACGACCGTGATCGGCCTGTTCGCGATCCTTTCGACGCTCGGGCTGCCGGTGATGTTCGTGTACGGCATGATACGGGGGTTCGGCCAGTTCCCCCATGTCATGGCGCTGGAAATATGCGGCGCCCTCCTTGCGCGCTTCTACCTGCGCCGAAAACTGGGCACCGAGAACGTCCTGCAGGCCATGCCGACCATCCTCGCCGGCTACTTTACCGGCGTGGGGCTGATCGGCATGGCCATGGTCGCCGTCGACCTGATCGCCAAAGCGATCTCGGCGGCGCCGTTCTGACGGAGGCTCGTCTGAGAGATTTGGAACTCCGCGAGGCGTGGTTCCATCGAACAAAACATGGAAAGACAGATTCACAATCAGGTTCGCTTGCCCAACCGGGTCGCCCTGCAGGTGGTGCTCCAGGGCATCCGCGTGCGGTTCGGCCGGTCGCTGGTGACGTTGAGCGGCGTGGCGCTGGGGGTGGCGTTCCTGATGTCGATCTTCACCGGGCAGGTCATCAAGGAGGGCGTCCGGGAAGAGGAAACGCTGCGCAACGACGTGGGGCGGGTGATGGGGCTGCTCGCCAACGAGGTCGGGCCGGTGACCGGCCGGACGATCGCGATCGCGCAGGTCGGCCCGCTCAATGAGGTGGAGGCGCGTCTGCTGAAGCGGCTGCATGCCAACGACGTCCAGACCCTCCGTTGGGCGCCGCTGACGCCGTCCGTGACGCCGCCGGCCGAGGTCGACGTCGAACGCGCCGCGCCGGCCGAGGTGACCGAGGGCGCGATCGGGCTGATCGTGATGGGCGAGCCGCCCGCCGACGCGTGGACCTGGCCGAGCGACCTGAGCGATCGCGGCGTGCCGCTGACGTCGACGCGCAAGACCCTCGCCGAGGCGGCCCCCCCGCGGCCGGTGGCGACCCTGCGGTGGGACCTGACCGCCGAGCAGGCCGCCGAGGCCGCCCGCCAGGGGCGGCGCGACCGCTTCCGCACCGGGTGGATCGTCACCGTCGCCCTGCTGGTGACGGTGATCGGGATCGCCAACGCGATGCTCATGTCCGTCACCGAGCGCTTCCGCGAGATCGGCACCATGAAGTGCCTGGGGGCCCTGGGGTCGTTCATCCAGCGGGTGTTCCTGATCGAGTCGAGCCTGATCGGCGTGGCCGGCGCCGTGGGCGGCGCGCTGTTCGGCGCTGTGTTTTCAGCCTCGGCGTACAGCCTCACGTACGGCCCGGCGATGGTTCTGTCGGGCACGGCCTGGGGGCTGCTGGGGCTGTATTTCCTGATCAGCGTCGCCGTGGGACTGGCCCTGGCGGTGCTGGCGGCCATCTATCCGGCGCACTTCGCGTCGAACATGGCGCCCGCCGACGCCTTGAGGTCGAACATCTAGCATGCAGGTTCAACGCGACAAACTGAACGAGCTGTTCGATCCGCCCGACCAGGCCGAGCGACGGTACGTCGTCCGCGCCGTCGACGTCGAGAAGAGCTACCGCATGGGCACCACCGTCACCCACGCCCTGCGCGGGGCGACCGTGGACGTCATCGAGGGCGAATACCTCTCGATCATGGGCCCCAGCGGCTCGGGCAAGACCACCCTGTTCAACATGATCGGCGGGCTGGGCAAACCGACCGCCGGCAAGGTGTACATCGACCAGGTCGACATCGCCCAACTCGACGCCAACGAACTGGCCTGGCTGCGCTGCCGCAAGATCGGCTACATCTTCCAGACCTACAACCTCATCCGCGTCATGACCACCCTGGAAAACGTCATGCTCCCCATGGCGTTCGCCGGCCTCGACGCCGAGGCGGCGCGGGACAAGGCCATGTACATCCTCAAGCTGGTCGGCCTGGGCCACCGCCCGCTGCACAAGCCCGCCGAGCTGTCCGGCGGCCAGCAGCAGCGCTGCGCGTTCGCCCGGGCCCTGGCCAACAGCCCCGATATCGTCCTGGCCGACGAGCCGACCGCCAACCTCGACCAGCACACCGGCGAGGAGATGATCGACCTGCTGGCCAAGCTCCGCGACGAACTGGGCGTGACGGTGGTCTCGGCCACGCACGATCTGAAGATGCTCAAGCGAAGCGACCGGATCCTTTGGATCGAGGACGGGCGAATCATCAAGGCCGCCGCCCCCGACGAGATCGACTTCAGCGCCGAGGAGTTCCACTGATGGGCCTGCTGAGCGGCAAGCGACGGAAGATCAAGCACCTCGGCCAGGTGGGGATCGGCAACCCCCTGGACGTCGTGCCCGCCGCCGAGCCGGACGTCGAGGCCCGCGCCGACAGCGCCGACCGCCTGCACCTGCGGCGGCGGTTCCAGCCCACCGGGCGGATCTACCGCCGCGTGGCGCGGCTGCTGAGGTATCGCCACGAGGTGCGGGTTACCCTCGATGAGCAGGGCACGCTGTTCTGGCGGCTGATGGACGGACGGCGGACGCTGCGCTCGATCGCCGCCGACATGGCCGCGACCCTGGACGGCGCCGAGGACGAGGCCCGGCGGGCCGTGATCCTGTTCGTCAAGCTGCTGATGGCCCGCCACCTGATCTACCTGAAGGTCCCCATGCCGGCCGAGGAGAAGGTCCCGTGAGCGACGACGTCATCATCCGGGCCGAGGAAGTCACCAAGTGCTACCACCTCATCGGCGAGGAGGTGTGGGCCCTGCGCGGCATCACGCTGGACATCTACCGCGGCGAGTTCCTCTCGATCATGGGCCCCAGCGGCTCGGGCAAGAGCACGCTGTTCAACCAGGTCGGCGCCCTGGACAAGCCCACCGGCGGGCGGGTGATCTTCGAGGGCGAGTCGATCTTCGACCTCTCCGAGAGCAAGCAGGCATGGTTCCGCTGCAACAAGATCGGCTACATCTTCCAGACGTTCAACCTCATCGACGTGATGACCGCCCTGCAGAACGTCATGCTGCCGATGACCTTCCAGGGCGCCGAGCCCCACGAGGCCGAGCGGCGTGCGACGGCCATCCTCGAACGCGTCGGGCTCGGCCACCGCCTCCACCACAAGCCCTACGAGCTGTCCGGCGGCCAGCAGCAGCGGGTCGCCATCGCCCGCGCCCTGGCCAACACGCCCACCGTCATCCTCGCCGACGAACCCACCGGCAACCTCGACACCACCACCGGCAGCGAGGTGATCGGCCTGCTGAAGGAACTCAACGCCGCCGAAGGCGTCACCGTCGTCTGCGCCACCCACGACGTCAAGATGCTCGGCTCGTCCGACCGCGTCTGCTGGATCCGCGATGGCGAGCTCGACCGGATCTCCACCGGCGAGGAATTCCGCATCGAAGACATGGAAGCCGATCACCTCGGCCGCTGACCTGCCCCGCGCGGCTGTCGGCAAGAACCTCGGCGCGAATCGCGCGAGTTTTCATTTTTCGGGCAAAAGGGATGCCGTCTTGGATGCCGTTTTGCCGGGGGTCCGGCTGAGCTTTGACAAAGGGTTACGACGCCGCGGCTGCAACAGACGGCAAGCTGTCGCGTACTCCTATCCCGTCCCCGAATGAAAGTGAAGGCACGCTTCATAATGTTAAGCGATTCGTTCATTTTGTTAAGTGATCGTGTCATTGTCTTCGACGCCAGACGCCGCAGACCCCGCAGCTTACCCAGCTTAACGGCATAAAACCCGAATAATCCGAATGAGAATGTCGCGCGGGCCGAAAAGGCGCGAACAATCGGGGACAGGAGATGGCCCCTTTTCGGGCCCCGCGCGGCCGTCCGGGGGGCGGGAGAAGAAAATGAATGGACTGCTCAATAACAGAAGGCTTGAGGCGCATAAAATGAAGCCGGGCTGCAATAAAGTGATACGAGGTCTTCACAATATTCATTCAGCGGTTAACAAAATCGCGATCTCTTCATTTTCCTCGTCTCAGGGGGCATCGGGGTGGTGACGGCGGAGGTTGCCACGACTCGTCACACCATAGCCTCCAGGCGAAGGCGGAAGGGCACAAAGGCGGAACGGCAAGGACAGCAACGACCCAGCGCTAGCCACAGAGTTCACAGAGGACACAAAGGGAGAAACAACAACGACAGGGCAGGCCGCGGGGGGCGCATATCAGAAAGCCACGCCACCACGCGAAGGGCCGGCGACGCCGGGCAAATGGACACAACGTCGCCGCAACGACGGCGCCGGGCCATCCGCACCGCACCGGGCGGAAGCCCCCGCTGTCAAGCGGGGACGATCCACCCGCCGATCCACGCAGGGACCACCGACCCCGACAGGCAATCCATCCGCGGACATCTCACCCCGCCGCGGCAATCTTGACGCACAGGAAACGTGTACGACGTCCCCGTCTCCATGCTTGTCTCCAGGAGTCAGGCAGTTCGCGGTGTCCCAACCGGAGAAACCCGCGAGAAACCCGGAACAGCCATCGTGTTCTGGATGTCGCGCGGTCATTCATGTTCGCGTCTGTTCTTGGCGGCGCCTGCCTTCGCGTGCTAGCCGGATTCGAGTTGCTGCTGCCAGTGGTGGCCCTTGGCGATCGCTTCCACGAGCGTCTGGTTCAGAACGGCTGGTGTCCGATGACGGGCGGGAATTCCCGATCGACGGCGGGCACGCCTCGTGACTCCTTGCCGCACTCGTTCATCCATTGGCCGAGCCGTGAGGTGCTCCTCGCCACCATCCTCGCAAGCGACCGCCACGGCGAGAGTGCCACCCGGGGCTGCTGTCGGTGAGAAGTTCTGCTTGAGGATGGCGAAGTCGTCGAGGTTGACGGCCCCGTTGCCGTCGAAGTCGCCTTTGGCCCAGTCGGCGTCGGACGTGCCGAAGTGCTTCTTGAACAAGGCGAAGTCCACCAGGTCCACATCACCGTCGTCGTTGGCGTCGCCGAACCGATGCTCGAACTCATAGGCGCCGATGTCCACGGCCGCGTTGACGAGCCGCGCGTTGCCGGCAAGATCCTGCATCAGGGGCTTGCCGTCGGCGTCCACGGCCAGTGCGGGGTCACCCGCATCGATCACGACACTGCCTGGCCTGAGGCGCAGATCGCCCCCATCGTCGTCGGCCGTCCCCCACGTTGCGTCGGGGCCGGGGGAGGGGTCGCGGACGAACCCGGGATCGACGCCGATCAGGCTGCTGTTGTTCTGGACAGGTCCGCGGATCTCCGCGGCATCGGGGGCTTGATTCAAGGCGACGAGGGTGTTGTTCAGGACGATCGCCTCTCCGCCGTTGTAGATCCCGCCGCCGCCAGAGCCCGCCCAGTTGCCCGAGATCGTCGAATGGGTCAGGGTGATATTGCCGCTGCTCGTGTCGAGGCGGCAGATGCCTCCCCCATGGCCCGGAGAGCTGTTGGCCGACACGGCTGTGTTCACCAGCGTCAGCGAAGCAGATGCCGTCAGGATTCCTCCTCCTGCTCCCATGTCGGCGTCGAGGCTCCAGACGACGTTATGGAGAACCTGGCAGTTCTGCAGTGTCATCTCGCCGTGAGGGTGCCAAATGCCCCCGCCTCCGTCTCGACTGCGGTTGCCAGACACGGTGGATCCGATCATCACAAACGAGCAGCCCTGCCAGTTGCTGATTCCCCCGCCGAAGTACTCTGCCGCCTCATTGTCCGACACGATCGAATCCACGAGCAGCACCGTTCCGTGGTCTTGGTTGCAGATTCCCCCGGAGCCTGCCGCCTGGTTCGCGGAGATCCTGGAGTTGATCACCGTGGCATTTCCGTGAGAGTTTGCGAATCCTCCCCCTTCTTGGGCGGTGTTGTGAGAGATGATGGAATCGAGGATCCTCAACTCTCCGTCGCCGCTGTAGATCCCCCCGCCCGAATGGGCGCCGGTATTGTGCATCACCGTTGACGACAGCACGCTCAAAGTGCCCTCATGATTGCGGATTCCCCCGCCCCGGTTCCCTGCAACCGTCGAATCGATCAACGTGACGTCGCCGAACCTGTTGTAGAGTCCCGCATCGCTGCCCCCCGTCAGCGTCAGGCCGGTCAGACAGACCGTAGCCTTGCCTTCAACCTTCATGGCGGGCCCCTGACCTGCGGCATCGATAATCATGCCGCCCACGGACGTCGCGTCGATCGAGACGTCCTGGTAGAACCGCAGCGGCCCCCGTTCAAGCGACACCAGCGGGAACCCCAGCCCAGGCGCGACGGTCACCGTCTCGCCCAGCAGGCTGCCGTAGAGACAAGCCTCGCGAAGGGAGATCTTCCCATCGGCGAAGTCCGCCACATCCTCTCGTGTGGTGATCAGCGGCGAAGGCGTGTCCAGGAACGCCGCCCGCCCGCCTTGCCACTCATAGGCCCCGATGTCGACGCGCCCATCGGCGACGCGCGGCCGTCCGTCGATATCCTTGGCCAAGGGCGTCCCGTTCTCGTCCACGGCAAGGTCCGTATCGCCCAGGCTGACCGCCAGGCTCATCGAGTGCAGGTGGAGGTCGCCGGCATCGTCGTCGTCCGTGCCCCACAGACCGTCCGGTCCGGCCGAGGGAGCGCGGACGAAGCCGGGATCGATACCCAGCAGGCTGTTGTGGCTGGTGACCGGCCCGGAGACGTCGGGGCCGGCGCCTCTGCCGTTGAAGGCCACGAGGGTGTTGTTCAGGACGGTGCTGCCGTAGTGGGCGACGACTCCGCCGCCTTCGTCGGCCGAGTTGCCCGCCACGGTTGAGTTCGTCACCGTCACGCTTCCGCCGAAGACAGCGATGCCGCCGCCGCCGTCGGCGGCATGATTGGCGCTCACGACGGAGTTGGTCAACGTGGAAGACCCGCCGAAATCGACGAACCCCGCCCCGCTGGCTGCCGATGAGTTGCCCGTGATGATCGACCCGACGACCGTTGCCGTTCCGGAGTCGTTGAAGAGGCCTCCCCCGTACGCGCCATCGCCGCGGGGCTGGCGTCCGACAGCGCGATTCCCCGCCACGGTGGAGTCGAGCAGCGTCAGGGCGCCTCGGTTGTAGATCCCGCCCCCCTGATGTACGACAGCGTTATCGGACACTTCCGAATCGGCCACGATCAAGGTGCCCCAATTGCAGATTCCCCCTCCCCATCCCCAGTATTCTGAGGATACCGCGTTGCCAGTCACCACCGATGCCGTCAGCGCCAGCCGCCCCCTGTTGAGAAGGCCGCCTCCGCTGTCGGCGGCCCTGTTGTCCGAGACGATCACGTTGGTCAACGCCAGCGCCCCGTGGTTGAGGATCCCGCCTCCGAGATCCGCAGCCCCTCCCGCAACGACCAGGCCGCTCATCTCAATATTGATCCCGGGGTCGGCGATAGCGAACGCCCTGCTCCTGCCGTCGGCATCCACCGTCAGCACGTCCGAGCCCAGCCCTTCAAGGCACAGGTCGCCCGTGATCTCCAGCGCCTTGCCGTCCAGCGTGATCCTCAGCGGCTCGCCAAGGGCGACGCCGGCGTCGGCCGACAAGGCGGCCTGGTCGAAGGTGATGGTGTCTGTCTCGGCGTCGTTGCCGGCCGGAACGTCGGCCGTCACGGCCGTGTTCGTGTTGGCCGCTTCAATCGCCTCGCGCAGCGTCACGACGCCGTCGGCGGCGACGGTGTCGGCCAGGCTGTCCACGAGGTAGGCGGTGCCGGACAGGAGGAGCCGCGTTTCCAAGGTCTCCATCGCGGGAAGGACGCGGCGGGCGCCGGCAAGAGCTGTGTCAAGACATTCCGAACGAGTCCCCATGGGTGCCACTCCTTACCATGATCGTCGGCGCCGCCGCCGTTGCGAGGAACCAGATGTGACGGCCATACGATCGCCCTGGATTCCCTAATTTCCTTAACGGCCCATATTAGTGTACCACAACAGAAGGACGGTTGGCAAGGTCCGATCTGGACAGGTCCGATCTGGACGTGTCTGGACGCTTGCACCTAACAGGTCTTTCAAGACGACCAGCAGGTCGCCCCCGCCGAGGATTCGCCGGGCCGAAAAGTTCGCCGGCACATCGCCAGGCCGAGATGTGTCCGGGCCCGGCGCGGTCGGAGCCCCCGCATTGCCGCCGCCGTCCGCGCGAAACTGCTTTGGGCCGCTGCCCGGTGCGCGCGCCTGGCAGCACTGACGCGGCTCTGCGGCAGCCATTGCCTTCGGGTGTCTTGTCGTGTACGGTCAAGGCATCTCCGTGGACTGAAGCTATCGAAAGGAGCACTGCAATGGGACCCCGCCCGTCCAGACGATCTCTGTGTGCGTTCGCGATCATCGCCCTGGCCCTGCCGGGCGCGGGCGGGTCGGCCCTGGCGGCCGACGCCGAGACCCTGGCGGACGGCTGGAAGCGGTCGTACCCGGTCGGGGACGCGGCGTCAGGCGGGGGCGGCGTTTACCAGTTGATCGTGCAGGATGGATGGCTGCACGTCAGTCGAAAGACCGCCGACGACCGGCTCGAATGGTACATCATGCTGGCGGAGGTCGCCGCCGACGAAGTCCCGCAGGTCACCCGGGAGGCGGGGTCGTCCTACTTCGCCGTCTCCTATCGCGACGGGCGCTACTTCATCCGCGAAGACGGGGCCCACCTGCTCTGCATCCGTCAGGAGAAGGACCCGCCCTCGGAGGCGCAGCCGATCGCCCGTCTGGTCGGGCGCTCGTTCACGCGTCGGGGGCGCTGCACGTCGGGCACCGAGTCCACCACGCTGGCCGGGTGGGAGATCGACGAGGCGTTCTTCGTCACCTGCGGGCCCTCGTCAACGCGCGCCGACGTCTTCGTGCGGCTCAACAGCACCGCGGCGATCACCCGGTCCGGCCGGGGCGCGGCCCTCGAAGGCATGGAGTCCTCCCCGATCGCGCACGGCTTCGCCGGCGACGCCACCCTCGTGGACGACGGCCGGTTCCTCCACGTCAGCCGAGCGGTGGAGGCCCGGCCCGGCCAAACGCCGGCCGCGGACGGGGCCGAGCCGCCGCTGCCGCCGCTGCCGTCCCGCGGGTGGATCAACGTGAACGAGCCCGTGTCATGGGCCGACCTCGGCGGACGCGTGGTCCTTGTCGATTTCTGGGCCTCGTGGTGCCCCGCTTGCGAGACGGCAGCGCCCCAGACCCAGCGGTTGTACGCGCGCTACCGCGATCAGGGCTTGACCGTCGTGGGCGTGCATGTGGCCAGGGGCACGGACCAGGCCGCCTCGTTCGCCCGCGCTCACGGCGTGACCTATCCGATCGTCACCGACAACGACAACCGCATGGGCGCGGCGTGCAATATTACGGGCGTCCCGACCTACTACCTGCTCGACCGGCAGGGCCGCATCGCCTCGGGGCCGACCCACAGCCTCCCCACGGCCGACGAGATCGAATCGCTGCTCGGCCCCTCAGATCGCCCGCGTGCCGCGACAGAGCCCGATAGCACGCCCGAAGGCGCCCATCGCCCCGAGGCCGCCCCGTAGGGCGGGATAGCCCCGTCGCTGTCGTATCCAGCCCCTTCAGGGCAGGCTGATTCGTGGCGCGTCGAGGCCCCAAAGCGTTGGGCCTGGGCCGGAATCGTGACCCTCGGTGTTGACGCAGTCGATGCTGTTTCCATCCTGGATGAATCGTGCGATGGTCAGCGGGCGTGAGCCCCGGGAACCGGTCCCCGTGCGAAAGAAGCCGTGAGGGGGAATCAACGCGGGGGTGCATATAATGGTTCACGATTGGGGGGTGGGAATGGCCTGAATGCACGGGCGCCATGGGGGGTGCCCGATCGAGAAAGGGGCGGTGATTGTGCGTTTGCTGCTGGTTCAGCCGGAAGGGGAGACCGAAAGCGTCGGCTTTCGCGCCGTGGCGATGCCCGAACCGTTGCACCTGGAGACGCTGGCCGCCTGCGTGCCCGACCACGAGTGCCATATTCTTGACATGCGCCTGAACGGCGACCTGGCCGCGGCGCTGAGGCGGCTCCAGCCGGATGTCGTGGCCGTGACGGCGCTTACGCCGGAAGTGTACGCCGCCGAGGATGTCCTTTTGCAGGCCAAGCAGTTCAGCAGGGAGATCTTCACCGTGGTCGGGGGCCACCACGCCTCGCTGTCGGCGGACTTCCGCCTGCCCCAGGTGGATGCCATTGCGCCGGGGGAGGGGGAACTGGTTTTCCCGCAACTGATCGCCGCGCTGGCAGGCGACCGGGACCTCTCCCGCGTGGCGAACCTGATCTGGCAGACCCCCGACGGGCGGTTCGTGTCGAATTCGCCCGGCCAGACGGCCCTGGACATGGAGGCCCTGGCCATGCCTCGCAAGGACCTCGTCGCCAGGTACCGCCCGGAGTACTTCTTCCTGTTCGACAAGCCGGACACGTCGATCGCCACGGGGCGAGGCTGCCCGTATCGCTGCACCTTCTGCAGCGTGTGGCGATTCCACCAGGGTCGGACGCGGCAGAAGTCGGCCGAGCGGGTGGTGCGGGAGGTCGCCGCGGCCGAGACCGACCATGTGACGTTCGTGGATGACAACTTCCTGCTGAACCACCGGCGGGAAGACGCCATCGCCGACCGGATCAAGGCCGAAGGCCTCCGCAAACGGTTCAGCATGGAATGCCGGACGGATTCGATCGTCCGCCACCGGGACCTGGTCACCAAATGGGTGGATATCGGCCTCTATGCCGTGCTGCTCGGCCTGGAAGGCTCCGACGCCACGCTCGAAAGCGTCAACAAGAACAACACTGCCGGCGTCAACGACGAAGCGATCCGGATCCTCCACGACCTCGGCGTGATCATCTGGGGCGCGTTCATCGTCGACCCGGACTGGACGAGAGACGACTTCCATCGCCTGCGGGAGTATGTGACGACCCGCGAGATCACACACACGCAGTTCACGGTGCTCACGCCCCTGCCGGGCAGCGTGCTCTACCAGCAGCGGTATGAGGAACTGCTCACGCACGACTACCGCTGTTACGACTGCCTCCACGCGGTACTGCCCACGCGGCTGCCGCGCGAGCAGTTCTACCGGGAGTTCGCCGGGCTCTATCGCCAGAACGACCTGGGCCCGTACTACGACCTCGTCCGCCAGGGCAAGCTGACGGTCGAAGACTGCCGGCGGGGCAAGCAGATGCTCGACACGATGTCGCAGTGGGAGCGCTTCGCCGCCGGCGATCCCATCCTCGGCCGAGAGGGCCTGACCGCCGGCGTTCGGTCAGCGGCGCGAGACGATCGCTGGACGGAACCGCCGGCCCGGTCGTGCATCCGTTCGTCGTGAGGCTTGGACCAGGGCTGGCGGGGCCGACGGCGGGGCCTACGGCGGGGCTGCGGCCGGCTCGGCCGGCGCGGTGGCCGTGGGGCCGTCGCGCCAGGCCTTCCAGGCGGCGGGGGAGTCGCCGGGGTCGGCGCCGGTGATGGCGCGGAGGGCGTCGGCGGCGGCCCGGCGGAGGGCGTCGTCGTCGGTGTCGAGCAGGTCGATCAACGCGTCGGTCGCCTCGGCGCCGGCTTTGCCGAGACGGGCGAGGGCTTCGCAGGCGGTGCGGCGAGCGCGGGCGTCGGCGCCGGCCAGCAGGGCCACGAGGGGCTCGACGGCACGGCCGTCGCGCGTCGAGCCGAGGGCGAGGATCATCGCCTCGCGTGTGGGGGCGTCCCAGCAGGCGGCCAGCTTCGACTGGTAGGCCGCGATGTGCGGGTAGCTCGACGAGCCGCCGACCTGGGCGAGCGAGACGACTGCCGAGCGGAACACGACGATCCGGCGGCGGTCGGCGTGATCGGCCGGCTGGGTCGCCGCCAGCGGCGCCAGCCGCTGCACGGTCGCCAGCAGCGGCGCGTAGGCCCGCGGATCGCCGAGAGGGCCCAGGTCGCCCGCGGCGACCACCTGGAGCTCCAGGACGTCGGTGGCCAGCGCCTGGATCAGGATGGGGACGACCTCCTCGCCGAGCCAGGCCACCGACAACTGCGGGTCCCACGGTTGGCGGGCCGTCACGTGCCGGCGGGCGTACCGCAGCACCGGCCGGTGGGCCTCCCGGGGACAGAGTTGCCCGAGCAGGGCGATGATCCGCCCGTGGGCCTCGGCGCGGGTCGGGTCGTCCAGGGCCGCCAGCAGCGGCGCGGTGGCCGCGTCGCCGAGGCTCGCGAGGGCCTCGGCGCAGAGGTCGGCGACGGTCGTATCCCCCTCGCGGTAGGCGGCGCCCGCCGGGACGGCCCGGTAGCCGGCGCCCGCCGGGCGGACGGTCCGGGTGTCGCCCAGGCCTTGCACGAGCAGATCGGCGGCCGCGTCCGAGCAGGCGCCCGCGACGGCGATCCGCGACGCCGCGATCGCGCGGGCGGCGGCGTCGGGGCCGGCCAGGTCGTCGTCGGCCTCGTCGGCGGCCCAACTCGGGGCCGCGGCCATGAGCACCGCCAGGACGACGGCGATTCGGTACCGGGATCTCGCGTGCTGCGTCATCATCACTGTTCTTATTCTATCGGCCGGCGGGGGTGCGGGGCTTTGATTCTCCCCGCCCCGGACAGGCGGGCCGTGCGGGCGATGCCCGGTGAGCCCCTTACAGGCGACCTTCCGCGGCACGCCGCGATGCAGGCCCTGTTTATCTCTTACGCCCGAAAGGCGATTCCGTCAAGGGGTCGGTTTGCCGTCGGCGGGCGGGGCCTTGCAGGGGGGCTCCCCTTTGAGCATGATAGGGTGGCATGACCACGTTTCGGCGCGAGCCTCCAGTGGAGAACCGGACCCGATGAGTTTCTGCACCGCGATCAACTGCATGGATGGACGGACGCAACTGCCCGTCAACGAATGGTGCCGCGAGCATTTCAACGTCGACTACGTCGACACCATCACCGAGCCGGCCCCCCCGGCCCTGATGGCCGATCCGACCAACGCGGCGGCGATCGACTCGATCCTCCGCCGCGTGGATATCTCGGTCCGCGAGCACGGCTCCAAGGGGATCGTCATCGTGGCCCACACGGACTGCAGCGGCGACCCGACCGACGACGACGGGCGGATCGTTCACCTCGGCCGTGCCGTCGGGGTCATGCGGAAGACCTATCCCCGCCTGGAAGTGACGGGGCTGTGGCTCGGCGACGACTGGAAGGTCGAGCCGGTCGCCTTTCCGAGGTAAGCGCCGCGGGACATCACTCGGCATCGAGCTTGATGAACCAGGCCTCGTTTCGCCGCTGCTCGTAGATGCCCTTGGCGGTGGCGAGGATGGCGTCCATCCCGTCGGCGTCGAGCGGCTGGAACGCGGCGGCGGCCCGGGCGTTGGCTTCGACCTGCTCGATGGTGTCGACGCCGATGACCGCCGTGGCCACGTCCGGCAGGCTCAGGACGTAGCGCATGGCGTCGGTGGCGTGGTCGGCCAGGAACCCGTAGGCCATCACCTTCATGCCCAGAATGCCCACACCGCGGCGGACCGCGACGGGGTGGATGGCGCGGTAGAAATCCCGCACGGCTCCGTGGACGGCCCCGAGGGCCACGAGGATCGTGTCGAAGGGGTAGACCTCCATCGCCTTGACCAGCACGGACGGGTAGCGGTGGCCGGTGACCCCCACGAAGCGGACCCGCCCCTCGTGGCGGAACCGTTCGATCGCCTCCAGGGCGCCGCCCGCGGCGGTGACCTGGGTGAGTTGCTCGAGGGTGTACAGGTCGTGGATCTGCACCAGGTCGAGCCGGTCGGTGCGGAGGCGGCGGAAGCTCTCTTCCAGGTCGGCGGCCATCCCGTCGGCGTCGCGGGCGGTGCTCTTGGTCGCGAGGAACACCTCGTCGCGGCGCTCGGCGATGACGGGCCCGAGTTTCCGCTCGCTTTCCTTGTAGCCGTGCGCGGTATCGATGTAGTTGACGCCCAGGTCCAGCGCCCGGTGGACGACGGCGGCGGCGTCGGCGTCGCTGAGCGTGTTGTAGGTCACCCCGCCGAGGGCGAACAGGCTGACGTCGAATCCGGTGCGGCCCAGCGGGCGGGTCGGCAGTGTGCTCACGGCGATCTCCTTGGCTTTGCGGTCATGGAGGCGGTTCCACCCTCAGTGTAGCGCGCCGCGTCCCGCTGTCCAGCGCGGCTGGCCTAGCGCTGCAGGTAGGCGATTTCCGGCGGCAGGGGGATGTTGTTGCCCATGAGGTCTTCGCCGTAGCCGTTGCGGGCGAGGATCTCGATGTCGCCGAGCACGCGGCGGTCGCCGATGAACGTGACGGGCAGCTCGGTCTGGATGTCGATCTTGCCCAGCGCCTGCAGCCGTGCCAGCTCGTCGATCACCCAATCGGTCAGCACGCCCTCGGTGGGCGTGTCCGAGTCGGGCATCTGCAGCGGCTTTTCGTAGACGACCAGCTTGCCCTGGTCGGCCAGTTCGTTGACCAGTTGGCGGGCCAGTGCCTTGACGTTTGTACCCTCGGCGTTGACCTTGCCCTTGAGCGTCTGGCAGCGGAGCACCGCGGCGGCCAGCCAGCGGCGTTTGGCGGCGTTGATCTTCTCGTTGGCGCGGAAGATCTCCAGGGGCGTGCTGGCGTCGTAGCGCTCCCCGTCCAGCGACATGGTGACCTCGCTGCCGTAGTGGTTGACGATCTTGGCCACCAGCGTCGAGGGCCGCACGTGGAAGCCGCGGTACCGCGGGGCGGAGACCTTGATCTGGGCGACCTCCGCGTAGCGCTTGAGCATGGTGCGACAGAGGTTCTCGGCGCTGGCCAGGTAGTAACTGGCGAACGCCAGGGCGTACTCCATCAGCACCCGGACGAGATCGTCGCGGCTGACCAGGATCTCGGCGGGGTGGCAGGAGCACGAGACGTGCCGTTCCTCGTAGTGCACCAGTTGGGTGGCCACCTCCAGCAGGTGGTAGACCACGCTGATATGGCCCCGCAGCACGGGCAGGTCGCAATCGAGGCGCTCGGTGTGGGTATCGGTCACGTAGGTGTCGTAGAGGGCCTGGAGGTTGTGGAAGCTGATTTCCAGGTGCCGCAGGTTGGTCTCGGTGATCGACTCGGGCAGGTGGTCGCGGCAGTCGTCGGGGGTCAGGCGGGCGGCGGTGTGAATGGCCTCGCTCTTGACGGCCAGGTTCAGGAACGCCGTGGCGAGGTGGGTGACGATTTCTCCCACGCCGCGGCGTTCGGTGGTGGTCTCGGTGCCTTCCCGATCGGCGACCAGCCGTCCGGGCGGCAGCGGCTCGGCGTAGAGGGTTTCGTCCTGCGCCCGCTCGGGCAGCTCCAGGGCCAGGGCCGCGGCCTGGTCCCACAGGCGGCCGGTGGTGTCGTGGAGCACATGGCCGGCGAACTCGAGGGCCTCGTCGGTGGCCTGGCGGAAGTCGTGTTCGATCTCGAAGAGGCGGTAGGAGGGCAGGACGTGCTTGATGTGCAGCAGGACGTAGCTGATCGCCGCGAAGCGTTTGATCGCGGCCATCAGCGAGCGGAGTTGATGCCACGTCTGATTCCGCGAGGCGCCGTAGGCGTCGAGCAGCTCCTCCAGTTGGGTCGACTGGCTGAGCAGGCGCCCGACCAGCGGCCGCGTCAGGGCCGTCCGC
>CAZHRW010000291.1:0-13401 GCA_964535025.1 uncultured Planctomycetales bacterium | reverse complement strand
CCTCGATGCCACGCGGGAGACGATCGAAGCCGTGGCCTACGTCGCGGGGAACGAACCGGACCTGACGCTGATGAGTGAATCCGAAAGCCTCTACCGGCGTTTCAACGAAGAGCCCTACTGGCAGACCTTCGGCTACCTCGAAGGCGCCGCAGGGCAACCCGATCATGCCTGGTCGGCTCAGGGCCGGTACCAGTTGAACTTCAACCCCCGGCGGATCACCCGCCTCCAGGGAACCGTTGTGGACGTCGGCGCGTTCCGGCCGATCCCCGCCGCCGCCCCGGGCGTGGTCCTGAAGGTCCGGACCCGGGACGATGACACCATGATCGTCCATGTGGGGCCGCACGCCTACGTGCAGCAGCAGGGTGTCACCTTCGGCGCCGGCCAGCAGGTCGAGGTCGCCGGCTCTCGGGCGCTCTTCGACGGCGATGAGATCATCATGGCCACCGAGATCCGGACCGCCGACCAGACGCTCCGTCTGCGCAGCGTCGACGGTCAACCCCTGTGGGCCCCGCAGGAGCCACAGCCCCAACAGCAGGACCGCAGGCCGAGCCGGTGATCGCCCGTCCGGCCGACTCGTCGCCACGGAGGACAGGCGCCAGCGTCGCGGCCGGCGCGGGGGCGGGCTCCGCGCGGCCCACCGGAGCCCTCCCCCCGCGGCGCTGGCGATATTTCAATCACCCGCCCGAAAGCACAACGGCCCGGGGCGCCGGCGGAGAAGGCCATCATCTCTCCGCCTCCTCCGACGGGCCCACCCATTGGCAGGCAGCCTCACACGATGCGGCGCCGCCGGAGCACCGCCCAGCGCCGGCAGCGCGGCCATGGGCTGGAGCACATGCCCCATTCGCGCCGGGAGGGAGCCCTCGCTGTCAAGCGGGGCGCAAATGCGATGGCGGACGCATCACCGACGGGGATGCGCGCGGACGGGTGGCTGTCCCGGGTTTCAAGTGCCATCGCCCGCGTAGCTCGCGCTATCCCGGTTGGCCGTGGTTATGGCTGCGCCAGGGGGGTAGGGGCAGCATCTCCCTCTACCTGTGTTCTTTTGCGTCGCGCGGCGATCCTTCGCAGGGGATGTGGGATTTGGGGGTGAGGGTGGGGTTCGAACGGGGGCGTTCATCTCAATTACGCTGTATCTCCGATTTACAGACCTCCCTTCTTCGACTATGATCCGCATGGGAGACATGGGGGAGCATGTCTACGATCTGGGTCGAGGCGATTCAGAACGATCAGAGGTGATGCGATGGCGAAGAAGGATGTATCGGGCGGGGTTGTCTCGCTGGCAAAATGCCCCACGGGCATCACGGGCCTGGATGAAGTCACCGAGGGCGGCCTGCCGCGCGGACGGCCCACGCTGGTGTGCGGCGGGGCCGGCAGCGGCAAGACACTGCTGGCCATGGAGTTCATCGTTCGGGGCATCACCGAGTTCGACGAGAGCGGCGTCTACATGAGCTTCGAGGAGACCGCCGAGGAACTGGCGGCCAACACCGCCAGCCTGGGCTTCGACCTGCCCGACCTGATCCGCCGCAAGAAGCTGTCGATCGACTACGTTCACATCGAGCGCAGCGAGATCGAGGAGACCGGCGAGTACACCCTCGAAGGTCTCTTCGTCCGCCTGGCCGCCGCCATCGACGAGGTGGGGGCCAGGCGGGTCGCGCTGGATACCGTCGAGGCCCTGTTCGCCGGGATGCCCAACGAGGGCATCATCCGCGCGGAGCTGCGGCGGCTGTTCCGCTGGTTCAAGCAGCGCGGCGTCACCGTCGTCATCACCGGCGAGAAGGGCGACCAGACCCTTACGCGCTACGGCGTCGAGGAATACGTCAGCGACTGCGTCATCTTCCTCGACCACCGCGTCACCGACGAGGTCGCCACGCGCCGCATGCGGGTCGTCAAGTACCGCGGGTCCAAGCACGGGACCAACGAGTACCCCACGCTCATCGACGAGACAGGCCTGTCCATCCTGCCGATCACCTCGCTGGGGCTGACCTACGCCGTCAGCACGCAGCGGATCAGCACCGGCGTGGAACGCCTGGACGCCATGCTCGGCGGCGAGGGCTATTACAAGGGAAGCACCATCCTCGTCTCCGGCACGGCCGGCACGGGCAAGAGCTCCCTGGCCGCCTCCTTCGCCGACAGCGTCTGCCGCAACGGCGGGCGGTTCGTGTACCTGTCGTTCGAGGAATCCGCCGACCAGATCATCCGCAACATGCGGTCGGTCGGGATCGACCTGGAGCCGTGGCGCACCAAGGGCAACCTGATCTTCCACACGGTCCGCCCCACGCTGTACGGCCTGGAGCTCCACCTGGCGACCATCCACAAGCTCATCAGCCAGTTCAAGCCCAACGCCGTCGCCATCGATCCGATCACGAATCTGACCGCCGTGGCCGGCGAGGCCGAGGCCAAGCTGATGCTCACCCGCCTGATCGACTTCCTCAAGAACGAGGGGATCACCGGCCTGTTCACCAGCCTGACCAGCGGCGAGCATCTCCCCGAACAGACCGAGGCGGGTGTGTCGAGCCTGATGGACACCTGGATCCTGGTGCGGATGGTCGAGTCCACCGGCGAGCGGAACCGGATCCTCTACGTCCTCAAGAGCCGCGGGATGTCCCACTCCAACCAGATGCGGGAGTTCCGGCTCACCGGCGAGGGCATCAAGCTGGCGGATGTCTACGTCGGCCCCGGCGAGGTGCTCACCGGCACGGCCCGCACGATCCAGGAGGCCGCCGACAGCGAATCGCGCCAGGCCGAACGCCAGGCCACCCAGCAGCGGCAGCGCGAACTGGAGCAGGAGCAGGCCCGCCTGAAGGTCGAGGCGGAGGCCCTCACCGGCCGTCTGAACGACATCGCCGCCGAGCTCGAAGCCGCCAAAACGGCCGCCGGCGAGCAGCGGGCCAGTCAGGCGCGGCAGCGCCAGGCGCTGTCGGAAGCCCGCAAAGCCGACTAGCAACACCGAATTGAGCGAGGATCTCTATGGTCACCCCGGCATCAGACGAGACAAGCGACAGCGCGGACAACGATAAAGACTTTTATGAGCTGAGGCTCTACGTGGCCGGGCAGACGCCTCGCGCGGCCGCCGCGTTCGCCAATCTCGAACGGATCTGCGAAGAACACCTCAAGGGCAAATACCGTATCGAAGTGATAGATCTGCTCAAGGATCCCAAATTGGCCAAGGGCGATCAGATCCTCGCGGTGCCGACGCTGGTGAGGAAATTGCCCGAGCCGGTCCGCAAGATCATCGGCGACCTGTCGGACACCGAGCGTGTGTTGGTAGGGTTGGATCTGCGGCCGCGCCATGCCACGCTGGGATGAGCGGCCCGCGTCGCCGGAGGGGCGGCCTGGTCAATCGAGGGATATCGGCTATGGGCAAGAAGAAGCAAGTTGACGAATCCAAGGGCGCGACGGCGGACAGTCTCCGCCAGGCCGCCCGAGCCGAAGCGTCGCAGGAGTACATCCTGCGGCTGTACGTCGCGGGGATTAACCCCCGGTCGGAGGCGGCGATCCGGACGATCACCGAGATCTGCGAGAAGCACCTCGAGGGGCGATACGACCTGGAGATCATCGACATCTACCAGCAGCCGGAGGCGGCCAAGGGCGAGCAGATCATCGCCGTGCCCACGCTGATCAAGGAACTGCCGACCCCGTTGCGGCGGTACATCGGGAACCTCACGGACACGGACAGGATCCTCGTGGGTCTCGACCTCAAACCCAAGAAGAAGTGACGCAGAGGCCGTTATGCCAACCCGTGACTCCGCCACGAAAACAGAGCAGCAGTTGGAGCAGCTTCGCCGCCGGAACGACGAACTGCAGCGTCAGACCGGCGAGTTGCAGATCCGCCTGGAAGAAGCGGAAGATGCGCTTCGGGCGATTCAGTCCGGCGATATCGATGCGCTGATCGTCGCCGGCGACGGGGGCGAGCGGGTGTTCTCCCTGGCCGGCAGCGACGCGGTCTACCGCCTGATCGTCCAGACGATGGTGGAGGCGGCCTGCACCACGACGACCGACGGGACGATCCTGTTCTGCAACAGCCAGTTCGGCCGGTTGATCGGGATGCCGCTGGAGCAGATTGTCGGCCGCCGGCTGCAGGACTTCGTCGCGCCGGACCATCTGGCCGCGACCGAGGCCTTGCTCGCCGACGCGCAGACCCGTTCGGTGAAGCAGCGTCTGGTCCTGCGCAAGCCCTCGGGCGACTGGGTGCCGGTTTATGTGGCCGTCAACGTCCTGGACCAACCCGACGCCCGGAGCCTCTGCATCGTCGTCAGCGATCTGACGGAACTGGAGAATTCCACGGAGGTGATCCAGAAGCTTCGTCATCAGCGGGAGGCCCTGCGCGCCAGCGAGGAGGCCCTGCAGACAGCCAAGGACGACCTGGAGAAGCGCGTCGCCGAGCGCACGGCCGATCTGCGGCGGACGGTCGATACGCTCCAGGAGGAAATCGTCCGTCGCGAGCAGGCCGAGGCCGTCCTCCGCCAGCGGGGCGAGCAGTTGCAGAAGATGGCCGCCGAGCTGACCCTTGCCGAGCAGCGCGAGCGCCGCCGCCTGGCCGAGGTCCTGCACGACAATCTCCAACAGTTGCTGGCCGGAGCCAAGTTCCGCCTGGACATCCTCATGCGCCGCGCCGAGGGGCAGGTCCGGCATGACGCCGGTGAAGTGAGGGACCTTCTGGAGGAGTCGATCGAGTGCTCACGCTCGCTGACGGGCGAACTGAGCCCGCCAATCCTCCACCAGGGCGGCCTGGGACCGGCCCTGGCGTGGCTGTCGGAGTGGATGCGCAAGAAACACGACCTGGACGTTGGGGTGCAGACCGAAGAGGACGCCGAGCCCCGCGCCGAGGGGGTGAAGATCCTGCTGTTCCAGTCGGCGCGGGAACTGCTGTTCAACGCTGTCAAGCACGCCGGGGTCGACAAGGCGCACGTCCGCCTGCGACGCGCGGACGGGCAGATCGAGTTGACCGTGTCGGACGAGGGCGTGGGTTTCGATCCGGCCGCGGCTGCTGCATGGGAAGCGCGAACGCATGGCGGATTCGGCCTGGTCAGCATTCGGGAGCGGCTGACGTTGCTGGGCGGTGTCCTGGACATCGACAGCGCCCCCGGGCGCGGCAGCCGTGTCACGATGCGGGTGCCCCAGTTGCTGCCGGCCGCCGAGGACCAGCAGCGCCCGGCCGCCGTCGCCCAAGCGAGGGCGTCAGCGGCTCGTTGGACCGGCGAGGCCGGGAAGATCACGCGGATCCTGCTCGCCGACGACCACGCCGTGATGCGCGAGGGGCTGGCGATGGTGATCCGCGAAGAAGCGAACATGGAGATCGTGGGCGAGGCTTCCGATGGCAGGACGGTCGTCGACCTGGTCCGCGAGCTTCAGCCGGACGTCGTGCTGATGGACATCTCCATGCCCGAGATGGACGGCATCGAGGCCACGCGGATCATCCACGCCGAGCATCCGGACGTCTGCGTGATCGGCCTGTCGATGTTCGAGGAAGGCAAAGTCGCCGCCAGGATGAAAGAAGCCGGCGCGGCGGCCTTCCTGACCAAGAGTGGCCCGTCCGACAGGCTCCTGGCGACCATTCGCGCGTGCAGAGAACCGGCCGACCCTGGGCGCTGATGTGGCAGGCCATCCGGGGCTCGTCTGCGCCCGACGCAGTAATCAACCCCTCCGCCCGCCGAACCGAGAACAACAGCCAAGGGGGACGCTCGCACGGCAAGCTGCTGACCGTCACGGCCGTCCGCCCGCCGGCGCGGTTCGGGCACATGCGGCTCGACGGCGACCGCCATCCCGTCCCCCGAAGTCACCTCGAAGTCTGGCGTGTGTCTGTGTTTCCCGCTTTTCCGCTTGGTGTTCTGGTGCGATGGGATATAATGCACACATTCGGGGCAAGGCACGGCGAGGGACGGGGGTTGGGGTCCCGGTGTGCCGGGCCGCCTGCCTGGCGACAGGGCGAGCCCGGGGCTGAGCCGTGACCTGCCGGACACCTCTGTTGAAGCAGCCCTGCCGCCGCCCGGGGCGGCGGGACAATCGACTTGAAGGGAACAGGACGATGAAAGAACGCACGGACCGCACGCAGCGTTCGTTACAGCAACCAACTCCGCTGACCGAGCCGCTCGAACCGAGGCTGCTGCTGAGCGTCACCTGGCCGGTCGCCCCCTTCTACGGGCTGGACGTGTACGTCAACCAGTGGGGAGACGCCACCGTCAGCGGACAAGCCATCGACCCGGCCGGCGATCACGACCCCTGGAGGGTCTGGTTCGACAACGACGGCGCGGCAACCTTCGAAACCACCGGCGTCACGGACACGGAGATGGCCTTTTACGACGGCCCGGGCGGACCTGATATCATCGACGATGACAGCGGGTCCGGCCACAACGCCAGGATCATCACGGGCGTCTCGATGGGGTCCCTGTACTGGCTGGATGTGGCAGGCTACAACGACGTGGACACGGGCGCGTACGACATGGTGATCAACGGCCCGCAGGCGGACAGCAGCAAACTGACGATCGACTACAGGACCGTCAGCGCCTCGAGCAACGGCACCATCGACGCCGTCAATGACTACGACTTCTTCTCCTTCTGGGTCCCCTGGTCCGGCCTATGGACGGTGACGGTCGATCCGCAGGCAAACCTGGATGCGACCTTCAACCTCTACAACGGCGCCGGCGATCCCGTGGGTGGCACGTTCACCAGCACCGTCGACGGCTTTGGCGACGGCGGCATCGAGACGTGGAGCGGCTGGCTCGACTACGACGGCTACCACTTCCGCGTCGACGGCTTCGGAGCCTCGCAAGGGGGGTATGCCGTGTCCGTGCAGGGCCCGGAAGATGACCCCTACGAGCCGAACAGTACGCTCGCGGAGGCCTGGGATTTCACAGGCGGCGACGGGTCGTACCTCTACCTGTATGGCGGGTCCCTGGCCTCTCAGAAGGATGACGACTTCTACGAGATCACCATCCCCCCCGACTATGAGCGGCTGGTGGTGTCTCTGAAGTTCCAGCACGCCGCGGGCGACATCGACTTGGCCCTCTACGATGAATTCGGGACTCTCGTCACCACCGTCGCCTCGGCCACCAACGACGAGGTCCTCCGCTATCTGTTGCCCACCGCCGGCACGTACTACCTCAAGGTCTTCGGCGACAACACCGGGAATAGCTACAACCTCTTCTGGAATGGCATGGAGCGCGAGGATTTCTACGAGCCGAACGACCTGCTGGCGGAGGCCTGGGACTTCACCGGCCGCGAAGGCCAGTGGCTCAGCAGCTACGGA
This sequence comes from uncultured Planctomycetales bacterium, assembly GCA_964535025.1. Lineage (GTDB taxonomy): Bacteria > Planctomycetota > Phycisphaerae > SM23-33 > FEN-1343 > JAAYZK01. The sequence goes on along the minus strand of CAZHRW010000291.1, from coordinate 6,158 downwards.
CAGGGCTGGGGCGTCCAGAAGAACGACGACTGGTACGAGGTCACCATCACCCCCGGCTACGAGCGGCTGCTGGTGGATCTCGAGTTCACGCACGCCGAGGGCGACATCGATCTGGCGGTCTATGATGAGGGCGGGACCCTCGTCACCACCGCCGCCTCGAACACCGACGACGAGTCTCTTGACTGCCTGCTGCCGGCCGCCGGCACGTACTACCTCAAGGTCTTCGGCGACAACGCCGCGAATCTCTACGACCTGCGGTGGGAGGGCACCGAGCGCGAGGATCCCTACGAGCCGAACAACACGCTTGCGCAGGCCTGGGATTTCACCGGCGGCGAGTGCCAGTGGCTCAGCAGCTACGGCGGGTCCCTGGGCGTCCAGGCCGATGAGGACTGGTACAAGGTCTATGTCGACGCCACACGCGAACGACTGATCGTGGACCTGCGTTTCACGCACGCCGACGGCGATATCGACCTGGCCGTCTACGATTGGCAGGGGGAGTTCGTCACCCACTCGACCTCCCAGACAGACAACGAGTCCATCGACTGCCGCGTGCCGAGCTACGGAACCTACTATCTGAGGGTGTACTTCGGCAACGCCGGGAATACCTACGACCTGTGGTGGGACGACGCCATCCCCCTCGACGACCCGTACGAGCCGAACGACCTGCTGGCGGAGGCCTGGGATTTCACCGGCGGCGCGGGGCAGTGGCTCAGCAGCTACGGCGGCGCGCCGGGCATCCAGGAGGACGAAGACTGGTACAGGATCGACGTCGCGCCGGGCCACGAGCGGCTGACGGTGGACCTGACGTTCACGCACGCCGACGGCGACATCGACCTGGCGCTCTACGACGGGCAGGGGGAGTTCGTGACCCACTCGACGTCCATGACGGACAATGAAACCATCGATTGCACGCTCGCCGCGCCGGGCACTTACTACCTGTGGGTGTACTTCGGCAACACGGGTAACACCTACGATCTGCGATGGGAGACCATCGAGCTCGTCCCGCCGGTCATGCCGGTCCGCGTGGACGCCTGGCCGATCCTCGACGTCCATGGCGACTTGCAGAGAATCCGGGGCACGGAAGACCCCGAAGACTGGATTGGATACGCGTTTGTCTCCGATGTCCCCGACGCCGCGGCGACCTTCACCGCGACATTCGACGCCCTGGTGCCCGTCGCGGGCCTGTACGACTACGACACCGGCGCCCTGCTGGCCTATGACGTCAACGCCGACGGGGACGGGACCGCCTCGCTCACGACGTCCATCCTCGCCCATACACGCTACAGCTTCCTGACCTGCGCCCCCGGCGGCGGTTCCTACGATGTTGTCACTGTCTCCATGGACCTCGACGCCCCGACGGCCGTGGTCGTGCCCGTTGACGACTACGGCCGGGGAGGGGCCGGCGGGTCGCTGACCGGACCGACGGACCTGAACTACTTCCGCTTCACCGCCCCCCGCACGGCCGGGTACGGCCGTCTGATGGCGCTTGGCGACGGCGTCGATCCCTCCTTGCTGGTCCAGTGGGTGCTCTGGGATGAGACGACCGGCACCGAGTGCTGCTGGGGGTTGACCCTGGAGGGGGGCGCCCCGTTTGGACCCCATATATTCACGGCACAAGCCCTCCACGAGTACGTTCTGAGCGTCAGCGCTTTGAACTTCGACGGCGGCAGCGGCAACTATGACCTGACCGTCGCGTTCTCCGTCCGCCTGCCCGGCGACGCCGACTACGACGGCGACGTCGACCTCGACGACTTCGCCATCCTCAAAACGACCTTCGGCCATTACCCCCTGGTCGACAGCCGGGCCGATTTCGACTACGACGGCGACGTGGACCTGGACGATTTCATGATCCTCAAGCGAAACTTCGGGACCGTTGTCGCCGAAACCCTCGCTCGCACGGCCGATCTCCTGGCCGCGCCTGCCGGCGCGCGCGACGCGGCCCCGCCGGCGATGGCCTCGGCCCCGACGATGTTCCGCCGTCCCACGCGGGCCACGCGGGCCAGACGCCATGCCGCTGCCCGCCGGATGGATTCGGCTCCGCCGGCCTTCGATCTGCTGGCGTTGGCCCCGACGGCCGTGCCGGCAGGCCGGACCGCCCGCGCGTGACCGCCATGAACATCGATGGTCGCTTTCGGCGTCTGTCTCGTCGCCGCTTTCTCTGGCGAGGCTGTCGGAGTGTCCCAGGGGAGGCGTGGAATGCAACTGCAGATTTCTGTTTGACGCCATGCTGACACGTCATTAGTCTATTAGCAGTGGCTAAATCAAACAGCGATGCGAAAGACTTGGCAAGGCTGCTGAAAGTGCTGTCCGTCGAGACGCGCGTGCGGATCGTCATGGCTGTCGGATTCGCGGTCGGGCTGGCCGTCCACTACCTCTTGCTGGGCAAGGAGGACCGTCATGCAGACGCCCAGCGATGAGGAGCTGATGCTGAGCGTCCGCGACGGCGACCTGGACGCCTTCGAGCGAATCGTCCTGCGCCACCAGGCCGAGGCGTGGCGCGTGGCCCATCGCTTCACTGGTGACGCCGCCGATGCCGAGGACCTTGCCCAGGATGCTTTTCTGCGGATTCTCGACGCCGCCTCGCGATACGAGCCCACCGCCACATTCCGCACCTACTTCTATCGGGTTGTGACCCGGCTGTGCATCGATCACCGGCGCAAGAAGCGGCCCGTTCTCGCCGACCCCTTGCCGAACATGCCGGACACCAAGCCTTCCCCTTCGGTGCAGGCCGACCAAGCCGAACGCGATTCGCTGATCCAGGCCGCGCTGAACTCTCTGCCCGCCGACCACCGCATGGCGGTGGTGCTGCGGTACTTCGAAGGGCTCAGCGGAGCCGAGATGGCTGAGGCGATGGGGCGAAGCGTCAAGGCCGTCGAGCGTTTGCTGGCGCGGGCCAAGTCAGCCCTGGAGCCGCAGTTACGGCATCTTCTGGAATCGTGATCGGTTTCGCGAGGGGGATTTCCCGGACCTGTTCGTTTATTGGAATAGGAGACACCCGATGCACTGCGAAAACGTGCAACAACAACTCAACCGCTTTGCGGCTGGCGACTTGCCGGTGGCGGATCGCCACGGCGTGCAGGCCCACATGGCCGAGTGTGCGGCTTGTCGCGCGAAGCTGGCGGAGTATGACGCCTTGGCTGGCGTTGTCGTCAGTACGCCAACGCCGCCCATCCCGTCGGGGTTTGCGTCTCGTGTGATGGCGGCCGCGCGACAGCGGCAGGAAGCCCAGGCCGTCGCCGTCTGGAACCTGATGCGCTGGTGGCGTCTGACGTCAGCCCCGATGCATGCCGCCGCCGCTGCGGTGCTGATCATCGGCTTAAGTGTCGGGGTGGTGATGGGCTGGACCTCCGCATCGCCAAGCGCCCAAGCGCAGACGGCAGCACAAACCGACCCCGTGGATGCCTACCAGATCGACTACCTCGGCGAGGCCCCGTCCGGATCGCTGGCCGAGAGCTACCTGGCGCTCGTCTCGACCACGAACGAGGGAGGGCGCTGACCATGTGGAAGAAGATTGCCCCCTTACTGATCGTGCTTTCCGTGGCCATGAACATCGCGTTCATCAGCGTCTGGGCCATCCATGCCGCGCGAGCGCACTGGCCGATCGGCACAGCAGACGACAAGGGAATATGGTGCCCACTGCATCGCCAGCTCAATGTAACGGATGAGCAGTGGCAACGGATCGAGCCGCGCATCGCGGAGTTCCGCGCTCGGACGCAGACGATATGCGCCGACCTGAACCGCCTGCGAAACGAGTTGATCGATCAGATCGCGTCCGACAACCCGGACAAGAACACCATCGCCGCCAAGCAGGAAGAAATCCGCGCCGGTCAGCAGCGAATGCAGGAACTCGTGGTCAAGCATCTCTTGGCGGAGAAGCAAGTGCTTACCGCCGAGCAGCAGAAAGAACTGTTCGGCTTGATCCGTCATCGCAGCGCCTGTCACGGTCCAGGCCGCATGATGGGCCTGCCGGAGGGGACCACACCACGCAGTACCCACCGAGAGAAGGAATGAATATTGATGTGGCGGCTCACCATTTTGTGTCTGCCGATCGTGATCACCCTGGGTGGCTGCGCGGGCCTTGATCCGTGGGGTGAATTCGATGCTCTGCCGGGATCTCGCTCGCAGTCGTTCCTCGCCGAGGTCGATGGGGAGCAATCGCCCGCGGAGGATTCGACGACCATCGCGTCCGAACTGGTCGGCAGGACGCTGTCGGTGGGCGAGTGCGTCACCATCGCCCTGGAGCACAACCCGCGCACGGCCGAGTCCTGGCAGGGGATTCGCGCCGCTGCGGCGCGTACCGGCCGCGCCAAGGCCGACTACCTGCCCACCATCGGGTTCACGTCCAGTGCCGCACGCGGCGAAACGGTCCAACTGGACCGCGAGGTGCAGTTGGGCACGCAGAATCGCTACGACGGCGTGTTCGGCCTGCGGTGGCTGATCTTTGACGGCGGCGGGCGTGAGGCCCGTGTGGATGCCGCGACCGCCGAAGTGCTGGCGGCGGGCTTTCGGCACAACGCCGCGCTGCAGGATGTGGCCCTCGCGACGGTCGAGTCGTACTACCGTCTGCTCGCCGCCCGGAGCTTTCGCCAACTTGCCGAAGAGACGGTTCGCCAGCGGGACTACCAACTCCGCATGGCCGAGGCGCGCTACCGCGTGGGCGTGGTCAGCAAATCCGACGTGCTGCGGGCCGAGACGGAGAAGGCCGACGCCGAACTGAACCTGGTGCGGGCAAGGAACGCGGTCGAGGTTGCCCAGGGGCATCTGGCCAGCGCGATGGGCGTGTCCGTCTCGACCAGCTTCCAGATCGCCGACCTGCCCGAGTCGCATTACGAGCAACAGATCGACGACGTGCAGGTCCTACTCGGCGAGGCCGCCGATAACCGCCCCGAACTCCAAACCGCGCTGGCTCAGGTGCGCACGCAGGAGGCGGGGGTGCGTTTGGCCGAATCGCGATACTGGCCGGCGCTGGCCGTGGACACCGGTCTCGGTTGGGTCGGGCGGAGTTTCCCGCCCGACCGGCGACAATGGACTGTCGGGGCCGCGATTGAGCTGCCGCTGTTCACGGGCTTCGACCGCAACTACCAGCTTCATGCCAGTAAGGGCGATTTGGATCGGACGTTAGCGGCGCGGCAGATCGTGCTCCAGGGCGTGGAACTGGAGGTCTGGACCGCCTACTGGCAGGCCATCGAAGCCACGCAGGCGATCGCTGCCGCCGAGCGATTCGTCGCCAGCGCCGAGGAAAGCGCCCGTGTGGCCGAGGGCGAATACAAGAACGGCACCGGCTCGATCATCGGTCTGATCGACGCCCAAACCCAACGCACCGTCGCCCGGGACCGGCTTATCCAGGCCCGGCTGGATTGGCGCACGGCTATCGCCCGGCTGGAACGCGCCGTCGGCCGGTCCTTGACCCAGCGAGCAAAGCCGCTTGAGCCGGAAGGAAGTGAGTGACCTTGAAGAAGAACGTGAAACGCATACTGCCGATTATGGCGGTGCTGGTCGTGGCAGCCGGTGCGGCAGCCGTCTGGTTTGGCCTGTCGAATCGGGACGCCCGATCATCGCCACAGAACTCGGGCAAGAAGCCCAAGCCTTTGCAGGTGGAAGTCCAGCCCGTGCGACGGGGCGCGATTGTCCAGCGCCTCGAGCTCAGCGGCGAAGTGCTGGCCACCGACTCGGTCGTCATCGCCGCGACCAAGGAAGGCCCGATCGAGTATTGCCCGTGGCGGGAAGGCGACGAAGTTAAAGGCCCTCGCCGCGAAGGCGAGACGGTGACACCGGGCGACAGGCTCGTCGAGATTGACCGCGAGGTGCATCGCGCCGAAGTCCTGACGGCAGAGGCGGCGCTGGCGGTCGCCCGTGCGAGGCTGGCCGATCTGAATGCCGGCGCTCGGCCCCAAGAAGGGGAGAAGGCCGAAGCCAGCGTCCGGCGCTGGCAGGCGACATTGGCCGTGTCCCGACGCAGTTACGAGCGTCAGGAGCAACTGGTCGCCGACGACTTCACCTCGCAACAGAGCGTCGACCAGGCCCGCGAGCGGATGGAAGTCGCGCAGGCCGAGCTTGCCGCTGCCCAGGAAACCCTCCGCATGCTCAAGGCCGGGCCGACCGAAACCGAGATCGCCGTCCAGGAGTCGGCGGTCAAGGAAGCGGCCGCCCGACTGGCG
>CAZHRW010000290.1:0-13649 GCA_964535025.1 uncultured Planctomycetales bacterium | reverse complement strand
CCCCCCCGGGCCCGGGCCGGCCGCCCCGGTGGCGGCCCCGGGGGGCGGCCCCGCCGGTGCCGAAGAAGTCGGCCGTCGCCACGGGCACGGCGGCGGGGGCGTCGACGTCCCATTCGAGCCCCGGCGCCGGCCTGTCGGCGTCGATGCCGATCACGCGAAGGTCGTCGCCGTCGACGGCCGGATCGTCCAGGACGACCTCGGCGGCCGCCGACGGGTCGGCCAGCTCGACGGCGGGCGTCACCGGCGCGGGGGCCGCCGCGAGCGGCGCCGCGTCGAGCGGACCGCCCGGCAGGTCGGCCAGGCGGCCGTCGGCGACAACGATCGGCGGCTCGGCCGCCGTGAACATCAACGCCGCCGCCAGCGCGATCGCGACCGCCGCGTGCACCGCCGCGCTGACCACCCACGGCGCCGCCCGCCGGCCCGCGCGCCGCAGCCGCGGCGGCAGCGACCGCGCCGCCGTCACCGACGTCGATTCATTCTCGGGCCCGACATTGCTCACGGCGCCATGCTACCACAGTCGGCCGCGCCGGCAAAAGACTCCGTCGCCGCCGGGCGCCCCGCCTTGCCCGCCCCCGGCAGCCTCGATAGAATACCTCTCCCGACGCGACCGCGAGGGTGGCGGAATTGGCAGACGCGCTAGATTTAGGTTCTAGTTCCACACGGAGTGGGAGTTCGAGTCTCCCCCCTCGCAGTGCCGGGCCCGGTTGGGCCGGGGACGGCAGCGACCTGAACAGACATCCCTGATCGCTCTCCTCGTGTCCCGAAAACCGCGCGACCGTCCGTCGCACCGGATTGACACCCCGTCGAAAACGTGGTAAAAAGATGAGAGAAAGGGCTTGCATTTCGGAGGGCGAGGGCTATTGTCACAATATTGCGCCGCAGTTTCTGCGGGCAAGCCATACCGACACGCCCCGGTCATCCCCTGCGGCTGAACGTCCCCCCCTGCGTTCGGCTGCTCCGACCGGGGCACCTTTTTGCGCCGGCCGTCGGGCGGCGCTTCGCGTCCCCGTGCCCCGCGACTGGAAACCGCCGCTGGGGCGGTGTATCGTGACGGCTCGCACGACCGACGATGAAGGAGCCCGCGATGCCTGACGCGATGATCCCCCGCCGCGAGATGCCCCTTGCCGCCGACGCCGACGTCATCGTGGTCGGCGGGACCCTCGCCGGCGTCGCCGCGGCCGTGGCGGCCGCCGCTCGCCGCCGGCGCGTGGTGCTGGTGACGGACCGGTCGTACCTGGGCGAGGACCTGTGCGGCACGCTGCGTCTGTGGCGGCGGGCGTTGGGCCCCGACGCCGGCTCCCTGGCGCGGGCGATCTTCGCCGGCGCGGAAGCGTTCGTCCCGCCGATCCGCGTCAAGCGGGTGTTGACCGAGGCGCTGCTGGCCGCGGGGGTGGAATTTGTCTTCCTCAGCTATCCGGTGGGGATCCTGCGGGATACCTCGGGCCTGGCGGGCCTGGCCGTGGCCAACCGCAACGGCACCCAGGCCGTCGCCGGCCGTGCGATCCTCGACACGACCGACCGGGCCGTCGCCGCCCGCCTGGCGGGCGCGACGATGCGGCCGGACGCGGCCGGCACGTGCACGCTCGAGCGGATCCTCCTGGCGCCGCCGGAGATCGCCCCGCCGCCGTCAGCGGTGGCGTCGACGCCCTTCACCGCCGCCGGTCGCGAGGCGGTCGCCCACCGGCTTCGGTGGTCCGTGGCGGCCGAGCGGACGGTCGAGCGGGCGGTCGTCGACGCCGAGGCGCGGGAAACGGCGTACACGCCCGGCCAGTGGCGCGGGGCCGAGCGGCTCTTCGCCGCCTGGCCGATGGCGGTGGCGAGCCGTGCGGCGAGCCCGGCGGCGTCGGCGTCGGCGGTGACAATCGACCACTGTTGTCCGCTCGACACCGACGAGGGCCTGGTCGTCCTCGGCCCGTGCTCGGACGTGGCCCGCGGGGCGGTCGAGGCGTTCATGGAGCCCGACATCCAGGAGGCGCTCGGACGGCGGATCGGCGAGCAGGTCGCGGCCAGGGAGGCGCCGCCGATCGTCCAGGCCATCCTGCCGGCCGGCGAGGCGCCCGCCGGCGGCGCATCGGTCGGCGAGCTGGCCGACGCGTGCGCCCCGTGGCGGCCGTTCGTGCCGCCCGCGCGGACGATCCGCGCCGAGGCGGGCGCGATGGCGGTCGGCGCAACGTTTGACGTCGTCGTCGCCGGCGGGGGCACCGCGGGCGTCGCCGCGGCCATCGCCGCCGGGCGCACCGGCGCGCGGGTGCTGGTGATCGAGCCGACCGAGGCGCTGGGGGGGCTGGGCACGGTGGGGATGATCTCGCATCCCTATCACGGCCGCGACGTCGGCTTCGCCGCGGAGATCCCGTGGGCCGGTCGCGGCTGCACGAACGACGACAAGGCCCGCTGGTTCGGCCGCGAGCTGGCCGCCGTCGGCGGCATGGCGTGGTTCGGCTCGTGCGTCGTGGGCGTGTTTCGGCGCGGCGAGCGGATCACGGGGGTCCTGGCCGCCACGCCGGACGGTCCGCGGGCCGTCGCCGCGGGCGTCGTGATCGACGCCACCGGCAACGCCGACCTGGCCTTCGCCGCCGGAGCCGCGTGCCTGTACGCCGCCGATGCGAACGACCTGGCGCTACAGGGCGTGGGGCTGGGGCCGCGGCCGCTGGGGGTCGACAAGTCCAACACCGACTACCTGCTGACCGACGAGTGCGACCTGATCGACCTCCGCACGTCGCTGGCCGGGGCGACCCTGGCCATGGACGACGAGCAGTTCGACGTCGTCACGATGGTCCAGTCCCGCGAGCGCCGCCGCGTCGTGGGCGATCACGTGATGACCTGGCTCGACCAGATCCGCGGGCGCGGCTACGAGGACGTGGTGGTCTGCTCGATGAGCGACTACGACGCGCACGGCTACGCCGGCGGGGACTATTTCGCCCTGATCCCCCACGACCAGGAGACCCGCCGGCGGAACCACCCGGCGCCGTCGCGGATCTGCTACACCCCTTACCGCAGCCTGCTGCCGGCCGGCCTCGACGGGCTGCTGGTGCTCGGCCTGGCCACGAGCATGGAGCGCGACGCCGCCGCGATGGTCCGGATGCAGCGCGACCTGGCCAACCAGGGTTACGCCGCCGGGACGGCCGCCGCGATGGCCGCCCGAGAGGGCCTGCCCCTGCGCGAGATCGACCTCAAGACCCTGCAGCGGCACCTCGTGGAAACAGGCTGCCTGCCCCCCGACGCCCTGGAGCCCGCCGCCGAGCCCGAGCGGGCGATCGAGCGGGCCGTGGCGGACCTGACGAAGGATCACACGCTCTTCCGCGACGAGGTCGCCGGCGCCTTGGCCGTTGTCCTGCAGGCCGGGCCGGACGCGATCGGCCCCCTGGCCGACGCCCACCGCCGTGCGTCCGGTCGCAAGCGGCTCTACCTGGCGCGGGTGCTGGGGACGCTGGGCAGCGCCGCCGGCGCCGACGACCTCGCCGCGGCGCTGGAGGGCGTCGACACCTGGGACGAGAAGATCTTCCAGGGCCACATGGCCGAGTACGCCCACCTGCCGACGCCCGTCGACAGCCTGATCCTCGCCCTCGCCCGCTGCGGCGACGGCCGCCTCCGCCCGCACCTGCGCCGCCTGGCCGAGCAGTTGACGCTCGAGACGACCCTCTCGCACTACCGCGCCGTCGCCGACGCCGCCGTCGCGCTCGGCGGTGGCGACGCGGCCGACCTGCTGGCGTCGCTGCTGGGCCGCGACGGCATGACCGGCCATGCCCTCCACGCGATCGTGCCCCTGCACGACAAGCCCATGCACCGACGCTTGCGCACCGCCGCGCTCCGCGAGATCACGCTCGCCCGCGCGCTCCACCAGTGCGGCGACACGCCCGACCGCCTCGGCGCCTCCATCCTCCGCAACTACACCACCGACCTGCGCGGCCTATTCGCCCGCCACGCCCGGGCGGTGCTGGAACCATAGGCTTGAGGCCTGAGACCCGAGGCCTGAGGTACGACAACGGCAGCAGCTCCGAGGAGCTCGCATCGGCCCACAAGCGTGCCATTCAATCAGGTTGAACCAGCGGCGTCGCGTGACGGCGCCGCCATTCATCCCCAGCCAAGCAGGTTGCCCGCTTCGACCTTCTTGCCATGCCCGCTGTCCATTGCAGCGAGAAGGTACGGCGGGTATCGTATCGACCGATTCTGAAAGATCATTGTGACAGGTACCGGGGAGTAATGATGGGCAAGGATGTGCGTCGCGGGAAACACGGCAAGGCGGGCGGGACGGCGGGAGCGGCCAAAGGTCGCGTGTCGCGCCTTCGCAAGCCGGAGGAGATGAGCCTGGAGGCCTGGCAGGTCGCGCTGCGCAGGCAATTCGGCGCGGACCAGGCGTTCAGGCTCAAGAACATCGGCGGCGAGCCGATCTTCTCGGAATTCGAGGTGACCAACGGCCAGACCGGGCGGACCTATCGCGTGGCGATCCGCGGCGAAGGGCTCGGGGTGAACTACTGCTCCTGCCCCGATTACGCCGTCAACACGCTGGGCACGTGCAAGCACATTGAGTTTACGTTGGCCAAGCTCAGGCGCAAGCGCGGCGCGAAGACAGCCTTCGCCCGGGGTTTTCAGCCGTCCTCCAGCGAAGTCTATCTGCGTTACGGCGCGAAGCGGGAAGTCGTTTTCCACGCGGGAACACAATGCCCCGATGCCCTGCGCCGCCTGGCGCAAAGGTTCTTCGACGCCGACGGTGTCCTGCGTCCGAAGAGCATCCCCCGCTTCCATCAGTTCCTGACCCGTGCGAACGAAGACGCATGCAACGGCCACGAACTGCGATGCTACGACGACGCCCTGGAATTCATTTCGTGGGCTCGCGACCGGGCGGAGCTGATCCACCGTATTGACAGCGCCTTGCCGGACGGCCCGGGCGACAAGGGCTTCGACCGTCTTGTGAAGGTTCGCCTGTACCCCTACCAACGAGCCGGCGCTTTGTTCGCTGCACGTGCCGGTCGTTGCCTGATCGCCGACGACATGGGTCTGGGCAAGACCGTCCAGGCCATCGCCGCGGCCGAGATCCTCGCCCGCTGCGCGGACGTGGCTGGCGTGCTGGTGATCTGTCCGACCTCGCTGAAGGACCAGTGGAAGCGCGAAATCGAGAAGTTCACGGATCGATCGGCCGTCGTAATCGACGGACCCGCGCCCAAGCGGCGGGAACGCTACGGAAGCGGTGCGTTCTACGAAATCGTCAACTACGACGTCATTCACCGCGACCTCGAGGCCATTCGGCAAAGCCGGTACGACCTCATCATCCTCGACGAGGCCCAGCGGATCAAAAACTGGAAAACGCTCGCGGCCCGGGCGGTCAAACAACTGGAGTCGGACTACGCGATTGTGCTGACCGGCACGCCCCTGGAAAACCGCCTCGAGGAACTCCACTCGATCGTCGAGTTCGTGGACCGCCACCGGCTCGGCCCGCTGTTCAGGTTCCTCGCGACGCACCAGCACGTCGACGAAACCGGCCGCGTCGTCGGCTACCGCAGGCTGGATGACATCACCGCGACGCTTGAACCCATCCTCGTGCGGCGGACGAAGGATGCCGTGCTCGATGACCTGCCCGAGCGGCTGGAGAAGCGGTTCTTTGTGCCGATGACCGAGCAGCAGTTGGTTTATCACGAGGAGAACCGCGAGATCGTCGCGCGCATCGTCCAGAAATGGAAGCGATACGGCTACCTGTCGGAGATCGACCAGCGGCGGATGACCTGCGCGCTGCAGAACATGCGCATGAGTTGCAACAGCACCTATCTGCTGGACAAGCGAACCGATCACGGCCGCAAAGCCGACGAACTTGTCACGTGGTTGGCCGAGGTGTTGGAGGAGCCCGATGCGAAGGCCGTGGTCTTCAGTCAATGGCTCGGCATGCACGAGTTAATCGTCCGACGGCTGGTCGAACGGAGGCTCGACCACGTGCTGTTTCATGGCGGCGTGCCCGCACGGAAGCGTAAGGACCTCGTCATTCGGTTCCACGAGGACCCGCGATGCCGGCTGTTCCTGTCCACCGACGCCGGCGGCGTGGGCCTGAACCTGCAGAACGCCGGCGTCGTGGCGAACATGGACCTGCCCTGGAATCCGGCGGTGCTGGAGCAGCGGATCGGTCGCGTGCACCGCCTTGGTCAGCACAGGCCGGTGCGCGTGGTGAGCTTCGTGGCCAAGGGGACCATCGAGGAAGGCATGCTCAGCCTCCTGGCGTTCAAACAGTCGATGTTCGCCGGTGTGCTGGATGGCGGCCGGAAGGAGGTCTTCCTGGGCGGCACGCGCTTGAGGAAGTTCATGGATTCGGTCGAACAGGCGACCGGCGTCCCCTCGGCGGGTTCTGCCGTCGCGGCCGGCGACGCTCCAGCGGGGACTGCCCCGGACACATCCGGCACAGGCCCCGGTCGCGCGACACGCCCCGCCGCCGGATCAGCCGCGTCGAACCAAGCAACGCTGGACGCGCTGGGCGACCTCCTGACCGCGGGCGCCGCGGCACTGCATGAGTTGAGCCGGGCACTGGGGTCCGACCGTGCAATACAAACGGGCGATCCTTCACTCGCCCCGCGGCGGTTCATCGAGCAAGACGATGCCACCGGACAAACCTACCTCAAACTCCCGCTGCCGCAGGGCGACGCCATGAACTCCCTTGTGGGCCTGATCCATACCGCTGTCAGGAACCTGTCGAGCTCCCAATAGGTCGAGCCGTTCGCGGCCGATTGGGTCATCGCGGTTGAACGAGGGTGACGTCGACCGAGGCGGTCTGGACCTTGTTGGCCGCGGGGTCTTCGATGGTGATCTTGAGCGTATAGTCGCCGGCCGGCAGGTCGTTGCGGAAGTAGTACACGCGGGTGAGGAAGAAGTCGTGGCGCTGGTTGGCGGAGAGGTCCTCGATGTCGGCGTTGGTCTGGAGCGGCTGGGCGAGCTCGCCGGCGTCGTTGTAGAGGCCGAGCGTCATGTTCAGTCGCGTGCGGTACATGCCGCTCGCATCGGGTTTGACCGAGAAGTTCCGCACCTCGCAGTAGACGATGACCGGCTGGGTGCGTCCGGCCAGGAAGGTGGTGGAGGGGAAGGGCGTGTACACGCCGTACCCGTCGACCTGGCGGCAGAGCTTGACGACGGGGATCTGCAGGTCGGCCAGGCTCCGCAGGTCGACCTGGAGCTGTTCGAGGGCCTCCAGGCGTTCGTTGGCGGCCTGGGCCGTGGCCGGCTCGCGGTCCCGCAGGGCCATGATCATCCGCAGCAGGGCGGCGACCCGCTGGTTTTCCTCGTCGCTCAGCGCCGGAATCGGCCGCAGGGCCTCGTCGTCCCGGCCGGCGGCGGCCAGGAGCAGGCGGACCTGGATCTGCTGGTCGATGTCGTCGGGGTGGGCCTCGGCGCGGGCGACGGCGGCGGCGATGTACGCCTCGATGGCGTCGGGCGCCAGGGCCGGCTCGGGCGGCGGCTCGTCGGCCGGGGCCGTCGCGGCCGGTTCGGCTGGCTCGGGGGGCGGCTCGGGGACCACCGGCGGGGCCGGATGGTCGGGGATGATCACCCGCCGTCGGGGCGTCCGCGGCGACAGCAGCGGCGACGGCCGCGGCGAGCCGGGCGGGGCGACCATGTCCTGCGGCAGGACGGGCACCTCGATCGGCCGCAGGACGGCGCCCTCGGCGCCGAGGGCCTCCTCGCCCTCACGCAGGGCCGCCAGGCGGGCCATGTAGTCCTCGACCAGCGGGTTCCGCGGCGACGGCGACAGGACCGGGCGACGATACGCCTCGGACGTGGCGGAGCTGTGGGCGGGGGGATCGACGAAGTCGCGGGCGCGCTCGATACAGCCCACCTGGAACAGGCAGGCCAGCGGCAGCAGCACGGCCCAGCGCCTGACACGAAGCATGATCACCATCCCTGGCTGGTGGTCCGCCGGCGACTCCGTCGCGGCGGGTGTCGGTCACCTGTCCTTATCGGACCCGCGGGTGCAAACCGATTACACTTTCTCGATCCACGACGCTATGTCAAGGACCCACTTGCCTTACCGGCTCAACGCCACCACCAGCCGCTGCAGCGCCGCGGTGGGGTCGCGACCGGTCTTCATGGCCAGGTCCGTCCGGATCAACTGGCGGAAATCGCGACCGATCCGGTCGAGCGACCGCTGCTGAAGCATACGGCGCATGGGCGGCTGCCCGCGACCGTAAACGCGGACCGTCTTGAACACCTCCGCCTCGCGACGGCCGGCCAGGAGCATCTGCTTGGCCTTGAGCACCCGCCGCAGGTGCCAGCCGATCATCCCCAGGATGCGGAACTCCTCCCCCGGCCGCGTCAGCAGCTTGTCCAGGACGGCCAGGCCCGCGGCGGCGTCGCCGGCGGTGATCGCATCGGTCAGGGAAAACGGCGAGATCTCCGCGGTGGCGACGACAACGGCGCTGACGTCCTCGGCCGTCACGGTCGGCCGGTCGCCCACGTACAACGCCAGCTTGGTCATCTCGCTGTCGATGCGGGCCAGGTCGGTCCCGAGCCACTGGGCCATCAGGTCGACGGCCCGCCGGTCCATCTGCTTGCCCTCTTTGGCGGCCCGCTTGGCGATCCACTGCGGGATCCGCATGGCCTCCGGCGGACGGCAGTCGAAGATCGTGCCGATCGCGGCGACCCGCTTGGCGAGGTTCGTCTTCGTCTGGAAGCCCTTGGGGCACAGCAGCAGCGTGCCGGTCGGGGCGGGGTGATCGAGGTAGGTTTCCAACGCCTTGCGGTGGGTCGTGATGAACTCGTCGGCGTCATCGACGATCACCAGACGGCGGGGCGCCAGGAACGGCAGCGTCCGCAGGTCGTCCAGGACGTCGGCCAGCTCGGCGTCGGCCTCGAAACGGCTGATGCACAACTGCGGGTCCGCGTCGCCCAACACCTGCTCGATGACCTGCCGGCGATACCCATCGCGCAGGAATGCATCACTGCCGAACACGACGTAAACACACTTGGGTGACGACTCAGCCATGGAGGGGACATTGTGGCCCAAACCGGACAGCCTGTAAAGCCTTTCCGGCCCGCGGCCCCGCGGCAGGCCAGCACGCGCCCGCGCGGAGCGACGGCGCCGAACCCGACGACACCGCAACGACGCGGGGCCGCGCCAGCCGGCGGCCCGCGACGCGCAGACACCACAGCCGGCCATCGGCGCGCCGCCTGTCATGGCATGGGCGCAGGGCCGACATAAGGTGCCTTATGCTGAAACGACTCGGACCTGATACTACTGCTGGCCCTTGCGGTACCGCACCCAGACAACGATCAGGATGATCAACACCACAAGCAGAACCCAATGGAACGGGCCCCACTCGGTAAACCAATTGGCAGGTGCCAGCATAACCGATCTCCTTTACTTGCGCCGGCGGCACACGCACTCCAACGGGCGCGTTATCCGCCGAAGCTTATCTTAGGAAACAACCTACGGCCTGCAGACCCCAATGGCGGGCCTGAGCGGTTCCATCCGGCACTAGCGGCGACTGGACTCGAACCAGTGACCTAGGGCTTATGAATCCCTCGCTCTAACCAACTGAGCTACGCCGCCACAAGTCTGGGCAAGTTATCCCATGGGTCGAGCCGATTTTCAAGGGTCGGCCCGCGGATTTTTGGCCACGCCATGGTAGGCTTGCCGGGTCGTTCTGTCCATCGGTTGTCGGCCGCCCGACGGTCCACTAGAATTCAGCACCGGAACGTAACGCATGCAGATGATTGTCCTGATGGTTTTTGCCGTCGTGCTCAGCCTCAGCCCGGCCGGAACGCCGAGGCTGACCGCCGCCGGCTGGCCGCTCCTGGCGACGGTGACGGCGGCGTACCTGGCCGTGACCGCCGCGCTGACCGCGTGGATCACCACCGCCGGCGTCCGACGACTCCTGCGGGCCGAGGGCCACTTCACCGCGACGGTCCACCGCCACCACCGCCGGCAGATGCTCATCCACCTGTGGCTGGTGACCGGTGCGACGGCGCTGGTGGCGCTGGGGCTGACCGATCGGCTCGGCGAGATTCCCTATCTGCCGCTCCTGCCGCTGTTTGAAGAAATCATCGTCCTGGGCCTCTTCCTGGCCGCCCTCCTTCTATACTGGACGATCGGCTACCGGTTCGACCGGATGGTCCGCTGGCAGGTCGAGCAGGACCTCATGCTCACCGGACGGCCGGTCCGCGCGGGCTGGTCGCTGGGCGAGCACGTGGGGTTCAACCTCCGCCACCACTTCCTCTTCGTCGCCGTGCCCATCGGGCTGATCATGCTCGCCCACGAACTGATCGACCGCCTCGCCCCGGCATTGCTGCCGGCCGGGGCGGTGACGGCGACGGCCGTGACGGCCAAGGCCGTGTCCGTGGGTGCGATCTTCCTATTGAGCCCGTCGCTGCTGATCCGCGTCTGGCGGACCCGCCCGCTGCCGGATGGGCCGCTGCGGCGGCGGCTGGAGCGGCTGTGCCGGCGGATCGGCCTGCGATACCGGCAGATCCGCATCTGGGATACCGGCGGGGTGCTGGTCAACGCCGGCGTCATGGGCCTCCATCGGGCGGTGCGGTACATCCTTATCAGCGACGCCCTGCTCGAGCAGATGGACGACCGCCAGGTCGTCGCCGTCTTCGGCCACGAGGCCGGGCACGTCAAACACCACCACATGGGGTATTTCCTGCTGTTCATCCTGGCAGTGATGGTGTTCAACATGGCCGTCGTCACCGCCGGCGGAGCCGTCGCCGAGGCGCTCGGCGCCGCCGAAGCCGCGGTGCTGATCGCCGAGAACGTCGCCATGATCGCCCTGGTGGTGGCGAGCATCGGCCTGGGGTTCGGCTGGCTGAGCCGCCAGTTCGAGCGGCAGTCGGATGTCTACGGCGCGTGGTGCTCCGGCCTCGACGCCGCCGCCGAGGATGCCGGCGACGAGCCGCTCGACGGCGACCTGACCACCGGCGGGCCGTGGTTCATCCTGGCCCTGCAGAACATCGCCCGCCTCAACGGCATCCCCGCCCACGGCCGCAACTGGCGGCACGGGTCGATCGCCACGCGGATCACCTTCCTGTCCCGCTGGGTGACCGCCGGCCACACCCGCGACGAGTTCGACCGCCGGATCGACCGCATCAAACGCCTCGGCTGGGCCCTCGCCGCCGCCGCCGTCGTCGCCGCGGCGCTGACGTGGCCGCGATGGTGAGAACGGCAGGCTCTAGGCTTTAGGCTATAGGCTATAGGTACAGCAACGACAACAGCTAACGGCAACACGTCCGGAGCGTCCCCTGGGGTGCCTTTTCGTCTTGCCGTTTGTCGTCTGTTTTTGCTGTTCTGCCGTCTTGTCGGTTTCGATTTTGTTTCGTATTTCGTGCTTCGGATTTCGGATTTTCCCGGGCCGGGGTTGACCTTCGAGCCGAGTAAACCATGAAACAGCGACGGATCGTCATCGTCACGGGGGCGTCGTCGGGCATCGGCGAGCAGACCGCGCTGGCCTATGGGCGGCGCGGCGACGCCGTCGTCCTGGCCGCCCGGCGGTCCAAGCGCCTTGACGCCGTCGCCGCCCGCTGCCGCGACGCCGGCGGCGAGCCGCTCGTGGCGGTCACCGACGTCGCCCAGCGCGACCAAGTCCGCGCCATGGTCGACCGGGCGCTCGAGGCCTTCGGCCGGATCGACGTGCTGGTCAACAACGCCGGGGGCGGCCTGTTCGGCCCCGTCGCCCAGCTCGACGAGGGGGCGTTGCGGCGGCTGTTCGACGTGAACTTCTTCGGCCTCTGGTACGGCCTGGCGGCGGTGGCGCCGGTGATGGTCGCCCAGGGCGGCGGGCACATCTTCAACGTCTCGTCGGTCATCGGCAAGCGGGGCACGCCGCTGCACGGCGGATACTGCGCGACGAAGTTCGCCGTCGGCGGGCTGACCGACGCCGCCCGCGTCGAGCTGCGCCCCCACGGCGTGTGGGTTACGCTCGTCTGCCCGGCCCTGACCGCCACGGAGTTCTTCGGCGCCGAGACCATGGCCGGCCGTTCGTCGCGGATGCGCCGCCACCGCTATTACCGCTTCCAGCCGCCCGAGACCGTCGCCCGGGCCATCGTCCGCACCACCGGCCGCTACCGCCCCGAGCTCATCCTCACCCCCGGCGGCAAGCTCCTCGCGCGCCTCGCTGCCGTCGCCCCCCGCCTCACCGACCGCCTCATGGACCGCTACCGCCGCGACCTCCTGGCCGCCCTGGCCGAAGATCCCGTGGCCGCCACCGGCGAATCGGGCCGCAGCGAGTAATACAAGCCATTTTATAATAATGGCTTACGAGTCAAGTTGGTCACCCTTCACGCTTGGCGGCTCCAATCAGTGATCCAAATGCAACTTAGCGGCATTTTCCTCTTGCCAGATTCGGGATCTCGGGTATACTCATGTAAGCATTTGGCCACACGGACGTGTTGGTGCCTGTAAGGGAGTTACGGACGTGTGGAGCTCATCGGCTCAAAACTGGAGTCTAAGCTCAGGAGGTTATCATGGCTCGCTGCTCGAAGATGTTCACGGCTCTCATTGTTGTCGGGTTCCTGGTTTCATCGGCTGTCGCGGCTCCCGTGACGCTCACGGGCAACCCGGACCCGGCGGACTACGAAATCATCATTAACGACGCCGCCAACGAGGCCGGCCTGGCCGAGCACCTCGATGCCGATCAGTTGATGCTGGCCGGCGACGACACCGCCAATCTGTACTATCTCGCCCTGACCGTCAACGATCCCGACATCTCGCGGGTGGGCGGCCCGACCAGCTTCTTCTACACCACGGTGCTGGACTGCCGTTTCCTCGGCACCGGCGGCACGGTGCTGCACGATCTGACGGTGATCCTGACGGCCGACGACGTGATCGGCCTCGTCGACAACGCGCCGCTCGCACCCGCCCAGTTCACCGCCGTGGTCGACAGCGGCCTCGAAGTGGCCATCAGCCAGGATGCGTTGCCCTGCATGGCCGGCGTCGACACCTTCGACCTGCTCGCCCAGCTTGACGACACGGGCGCCGCCGCCGACGACCAGATCGCCGCGTTCGGCATCCCCGAGCCGGCCACCTTCGGCCTGCTCACGCTCGGCGGCCTCGTCACCCTGGCACGCCGCCGCCGCTAACGACAACCTCCCGGGCGCTGCCAACCAGCGACCCGCACCGCGAGCCTACACGCCAAGGCGTGCCGCGCCCGATCACCCGGGCACGGCACGCCTTGCTTTCTTGCCGGCCTCCTTCCACGCGCGACTCGCCCGCCCTGCACCGCCCTCTGGAAAAACATCCGGCGTGAGGCCCCGGGCTTGAGCTGCATCGCCGCGATCGGCAACGGCGCGCGGACCGCCGCCGCGCGCCGTTGCCGCCTGCCTGCCGCCGATTCTCAACGAAGTCGCTTACGCCTACAACACCTGGGGCGCCGTCACCACCAGTTGGCAGGCCCACGACGACGAAGTCGACACCGAAGCCCCCGGCGAATCCCCCCGCGTCGATTACCACTTCACCGACACCGGCTCGGGCACCGGGGCGGCCGTGGCCGTGACCCTCGATTACGTCGAGTATCCCTCTGGCCCCGGCGGCCGTCGTCAGGTACACTATGACATGCCCGACGCCGGCACCGACCCGATCGGCGCGGCGTTGGGCCGCGTGGCGAGCATCACCGACGGTGCCTCCGCCACCTACGCATCGTACACGTATCTGGGAGCCGGAAGCATCGTCCAGATCACCCATCCCGACG
>CAZHRW010000289.1:0-23460 GCA_964535025.1 uncultured Planctomycetales bacterium | reverse complement strand
CGTGAGGATCTCGTCGTAGCCGATGCGATCCACCTGGTTCGACGCCACCACGTGCTGCACGCCGCTCAGCAGCGTCGTGTAGCCGGCGGGCTTGAGCGTATTGACCAGGTGGCGGCCGTAGTCGTTCAGCGAGAAGCCCCGGTGGGCCAGGCCCAGCATGCCCGCCACGTGGGGCGACTGGCCGGTCAGCATTGCCGCACGGCTCGGCGAGCAGGTCGGCCCGCAGCAGAACGCCCGGCGAAAGAGCATGCCCTGGGCGGCCAGGCGGGTGAGGTTCGGCGTCGGCAGTTTGTGGCCGTACGGGGCGACGAAACGGCCGGCGTCATGGGCGTGGAGGTAGAGGACGTTCAGCGGCGGCATCGGTTATCTCCCGGATTTCATGGTTTGGACACGATCGCAGCCGAAGCCGCCAGAGCGAAGCACGAAATCCGAAGCACGAAATCCGAAACAAATCGTAAACGGAGAAAACAGCAAACTTCAAACTCGGCCGAGCCCGGTTGTTTGGTGCGTTTCCGTTTTGCCGTTTCGGAGTTGTTTCGTATTTCGGGTTTCGTGCTTCGGGTTTATTGCGTCCGCATGGACGGCCGGTTCATTCAAACATCATGCTTGTTCTGGTTCTGCCAATCGTTGCCGAACAGGACGGTGGGGTCGTCGGCGATGATTTCGGGATGGTAGAGCGTATCGTCGGCGTTGACGACGATGCCGTTGGGCATGTGGAAGCAGTTGCCGCTGCGGTCGTCGGTGCCCTGGGCGTACTGTTGTTTGAGGTTGCCGTCCCGCTCGGTGCGTTCGCGCTCGGCGGCGTCGAAGTCGATGGATTCGGCGGCCCAGCCGAGCAGGTCGCGGACCGCGGCCGGCGGGCCGTCGGCGCGGGCGAGCAGGTTGTGCTGTTCGCCGGGGTCGTCGGCCAGGTCGAACGCCAGCGGCGGCGCATCGCGGAAGATCACCACCTTGTAGCGTCCGCGGCGGACCATGCGGAATTCGGTCCCCGCGCCCCAGCGGGGGATGAGGTTGTCGCAGACGATCGGCCGCTCGGGCGGCTCGCCGGTGCCGGTGACGACGGCCGACAGGTCGGCGCCGTCGACGTCGTCGGGCGTGGTGGCGCCGGCCAGGGCGGTCAGCGTGGGCAGCAGGTCGACCAGTCCGACGGGCGTGCGGCAGACCGCCGCCGGCTGCTCGCCGCGGCGCTGTTGGGGCGTCGAGACGATCAGCGGCACGCGGGTGCACGCCTCGTACCAGCCGTTCTTCCACCACATGCCGTGCTCGCCGGCCATTTCGCCGTGGTCGCTGGTGTAGAGGATGATCGTGTCCTCCAGCAGTCCGCTGCGGTCGAGCCGTGCGAACAGGTCGCCGAGGATCTCGTCGAGGTAGCTCACGCACGCGAAGTAGCACGCGCGGGCGTACATCATCTCGTCGCGGTCGATGGCCTCGGTGCGGAACCCCGCCCGCATGCCGACGCTCATCGGGTGGTCCCACGCGTCACCGGCGGCGGGGACCTTCGGGTCGGTCACGCCGTCGGGCCAGAAGCGGCCCAGGTGGCGGCGCGGGGCGGTCAGCGGGAAGTGGGGACGCGAGAATCCGGCGCAGAGCAGCCACGGCGTGTCGGGCCGGCGGTGGGCCTGCTCGCGGAGGAAGGCGACGGTCTCGGCGGCGACGACCTCGTCCTGGATGCGGCTTTCGGGGATCATCGTCTCGCCGACGGCCGTCGCGGTGCGGTCTCGCAGGGACCGCCGGGGGTCGCCCAGCGGCTCCCACTGGTGGCCGGTGCGGCCGAGCAGGTCGCCGTAGGGGCGGTACTGGAAGCCGACGAACTGCTGCGTGCCGCCCAGGTGCATCTTGCCGATCAGGCAGGTCGTATAGCCGGCGTCCCGCAGCAGGCCCCCCAGCGTCGGCAGCTCGGGCCGCAGCACGTCGCAGTTGCCCCACGCCCCGGCCCCGCGGACCTCCCGCCCGGTGAGCATGCACAGCCTGGACGGCGTGCACAGGGGCATCTGGCAGTAGGCGTCGGAGAATCGCGTGCCGCCGGCGGCCAGCGCGTCGAACGCGGGCGTCGCGATCGGCTCGACGCCCTCGGCGGCGCCGACATGGCCCATGAAGCGGAAGCTGTGCTCGTCGCTGAACAGCAGCAGGATGTTCGGACGGCGCATGGGTGCTCCTTCGGTTCACCCCCTGCCGTTGGGGCGGTCAGGCCATCGACGGACCGGCGCACACAAAACCCGCACGGCGGTTTCTTCCCGTTCGCGGCGGCTACTGTTCGCCCAGGGCGAGTTCCAGCTCGGCGATCCGGTTGCGGGCGACCTTCACGTTGCCCATGTCGAACGTCTCGTAGCGGAGCACCTCGCGGTAGAGCTCGAGCGCCAGCTCGTAGTTGCGCAGCTCGTACTGGGCGATCCGGGCGGCCTCGAAGCGGGCCGGACGATCGAGCGCGGGGTCCCACTGGGTGGCGCGGCGGTACCATAGGACCGCGCGGGTGTGCTCGTCGAACTGGCGGTAGACCTCGCCGACGTAAAACGCGCTGTAGGCGATCTTCGTGCTGGTGGGGTACTGGCGGATCAGGTCGAGGAACCGCAGCAGCGCCTGGCGCCGCTTGCCGTAGTCGACGGTGATCCCCAGCAGGCCGCCGCGTTCGTAGAGGGCGAGCGCCTCGTCGTAGAGCTGCTCGGCCTCGGGGATGATCTGCAGCGGCTTGAGGTCGGCCGGGGGCACTTCGGCGTCGAGGAAGTACATGTACGTGCGCACCGGGTCGAAGCGCCGGCGGACGGTGTCGACCGTGGCGAGCTTGAACGGCTCGCCGACGCCCTCGTAGTAGAGGATCAGCGCGTCGATCGCGTCCATGTACGCCTTGCGGGCGGCGACGACGCGTTCGACCAGCGTGGCCTCGTCGGCTTCACCGACGGCCGGGCCGCGATCGGGCTCGTTGACCTGGAGGTCCTTGAAGTTCAGCACGTGGGCCTGTTGGAGGTTTTCCGCTTCGCGGAGGGCCCAGCGATGCTTGGTCAGGGCGCCGTTGGCCTGGTAGTAGGCCGCCAGGGCCGCCAGCCGCCAGCGGTACTCGGCCTGGGCGTCGACCAGCCGTTGGGCCGCGTCCCGCTCGCCCTCGGTGGTGAGGATGATCGACGTGACGGGGCGGCCGTCCAGCTTCGGCGGGGAGGGCTTGACATCGCATCCGGCCGCGACGACCAGCGCCGTCGCCAGCAGGGCCACAATCACGGTATTCCTGCGGTTCATCGTTCGATGCTCCTTGGGTTCGACCACGTGAGCGTTCTGTCTGTCGGGCACAGCCACGGTCGCTGCCGCAACCTCCATTATGCGCCGCCGGCGGGCGTTTGTCACCATTGTGCCTCGCCAAAGGGATTCATGTCTCGCTTGGGCTTGGGTCGCGGGAGGGTTTTGACCATCGCCGAGGCCGCCGCCAGGTCGGACGGGACGGTGATCTTGAGGTTCCGCGGATCGCCGACAACCACGTGCACGGTCGTTCCCGCCGCCTCCACCAGGGCCGCGTCGTCGGTCGCCGCGTCGGGGGCACCGGCGTAGGCGTCCAGGAGCACCTTCCTGGCAAACACTTGGGGCGTCTGGGCTTCCCAGAGTTCCTCGCGGGGGACCGTCCGGACGATTTGTCGGTCGGTGCGTTTGGCGATCGCGGCGCCGGGCAGGGGCTCGCCGCCGAGGGTGGGCACCGGGCCGTCGCTTTGGCGGGTAGTGGTGCGGACCTTCTTGAGCGTCCCGTGCACGGGGCAGGCGAGGATCGCCGCGCCGGTTCGCTCGGCCTCGGCGAACACCGCGTCGATCCACACCTGGCTGACGACCGGGCGGGCCGCGTCGTGGACCGCCACCAGGTCGGCCTGCTCATCCACGCAGGCCAGCGCGTTGCGGATGCTGTCGGTTCGCCGTTCGCCGCCGGAGACGACGCGGACGCCCATGAACCCGAGGTTGCCGCCGAACCGCTCGGTCACCTCGGCGGTGTCCTCGTCGCGGAGGACGAGGATCGTCTGGCAGACGTCGTCGCGATTGACGAACAACTCCAACGTTCGCAGGAACATCGGTCGACCGTCGACCTTCTCGAAGATCTTGTTTCGTTTGCCGCCGAACCGCCGGCCGCTCCCGGCGGCGGCGACGATGACGCTCACCTTCATGGCACGGATTCCTCAAACTCAGGTGTTGCTCGTCTGCGAGTGGCGCGTCGGCGTTCGGGGCGGGGCGCCGGGCAGACGGCCGAAGATCATCTTGCCGGCCGAGGTCTGCAGCGTGGAGGTGATGTTGATCTGGACTTCACTGCCGATGTAGTCGCGCCCGTGTTCGATGACGACCATGGTGCCGTCGTCGAGGTACCCGACGCCCTGGCCGGCCTCTTCGCCGGGCTTGATGACCTTGACGCTCAACTGCTCGCCGGGGAGGACCACGGGCTTGAGCGCGTTGGCCAGGTCGTTGAGGTTGACCACGTCCACGCCGCGCAACTGGGCTATTTTGTTGAGGTTGTAGTCGCTCGTCATCACTTTCGCGCCCAGGTGGGCCGCCAGTTCGACCAGCTTGTTGTCGACCCCCTCGGCCTGCTCGACGGCGCGGACGCGGAAGTTGACGATCGTCAGGTCGACCTGCCGGTTGTTCTGGAGGCTCCGCAGCACGTCCAGGCCCCGGCGGCCGCGATTGCGTTTGAGCGCGTCGCCGGAGTCGGCGATGGTGTGCAGCTCGCTCAGGACGAACCGCGGGATGATCAGCGGCGCGTCGACCAGGCGGGTGTCCACCACGTCGGCGATCCGCCCGTCGACGATGACCGACGTGTCCAGCAGCATCGGCCGCGTGCCCCTGATCTCCTTGGAGAACTCGATGTAGGGCACGATGAAGCGGAAGTCATCCTTCGTCTGGAGGACCAGGCTGGTGCACAGGTAGATGCTGCCCAGCATGATCAGGCCGCGAACCAGCGTGCGGACGGGATTGTCCTCGTACTGGCCGGGGGACCCGAGCTGTTCGACCGTGCGGGGGATGTCGCACAGGTCCATCATCAGCTCGGACGTCAGGCCGAGGAAATACCCGATGGCCACGCCGGCCAGCACGCCGAAGAACAACCCGCCGATCGCGTGGAGGTTCTTGCGCCGCCAGGCGATATCGAGTGCCACCAGCGCCGCGCCCATCATCAGCGGCGAGACCATCAGCACCGTCAGTCGCCCCCCGACGCCGGTGTTGTGGCCGATGGCGGGGGTGGTGACGACGATGAAGGTCACCGCGATGACCACACAGAGAAACACTGCCCTGAGAAACCACAATGTCATGGCCCTTCTCCCACTGCCAGGGGCGGCCGGGAATGAATGCCGAGCCGCCGTATCCGGATATGATGTCAACTATACCGCGCCGGCGGATGGGAAACTACCGATTTGCGCCGGCACAGCGCCCCATAGCGACAGGACTCGCAGGTGTCATCCTCGCAGCCCGGCCAGTGGTCGGTCGCGCGGCAGACGGCCAGGCGTTCGGCCAGGTCGGTCACCTGCCGCTCGACCTCCGCGGCCTCCAGCGCCGCCGCGTCGACGGGGCAGGCGAGGGCCGGACGCAGGAAGTACAGCATGGCCGAAACGTTACCGTCATCGAGGCCCAGGCGGCGTGCGGCGGCCGAGGCGTAGATGGCCATTTGCAGACCGTAGTGGGCCGCCCGGGCGCCGGCCGTGGCGGCGGTGACCCGGTCGCTCTTGTAGTCGATCACGCACCACCGCCCGTCGGCGGTCTCGATCAGCAGGTCGATGATCCCCTCGACCTCCACCGGGCCGATCCGGGTCACGAACGGCAGCTCCGCCAGGCGCCGCCGGGCGCCGGTGAGCGTGGTCCACAGCTCACCGGCCCGCAGGGCGGCCAGCATGGCGTCCAGGTCGGCCGCGAGGGGACCCGCCTCGGCGGTGATGCCCTCGTCGGCCAGCGCCCGTGCGACCAGGGTCGCCGGCGGCTGGGGGTTGTCGATGTCGAGCAGCTCCAGGCACCGGTGGAAGATCGTGCCGGCCGTCGCGGCGTCCAGGCGCCCATCCCCGTCGCCGGCGGGTCGCTCGGCGGCCGCGGCACCGCCCGGCAGGGCCGTCGGGACCCGCAGCTCGTGGTGCCAGTGGAACGCCCGCGGGCAGGTGGCCAACTCGACCAGGCCCGTGACGGCGATCCGTTCGATGCCCGCGACGGCCGGCGTCGCCAGGTGGGCGAAGCCCTCGGGCGCCGGTTTCGTTCGTCCCGGCGCCAGGGCCGCGGCCAGGGCGTCCGGGCCGTCGACATTGGCCAGCAGGCTGTCCAGGCGCGAGCGGGCGGGCGTTCGGCCGAACGTGGGCGGCTTGATCAAGCGCACCGGCGCCGTCCAGCCGTCGCCGAGATCGACGGCGCCGTCGGGCAGCGCGTTGGCGAGATCCAGTGCGACGTCCAGGTGGCGCAGCGCGCTGCCGTCGGCGCCGAGGCGATCGCCCTCGGCCTGCTGGTGGGCGCCGACGAAGACGATGTGATCCTGGTGCCGCGTTACGGCGACGTACAGTTGGCGGATGGCCTCGGCGCGGTCACGCGCGGCTTCCTGGGCCGTGGCCAGTTGCCAGGCTTTCGACGCGTCGGCCTTCGGGTCGGACGCATCATTCGCGCGGAGGGTCAGCCCCCACGTCCCCCGCACATTCAGCGGGGGCGGCGACGCGCCGGAGGCGAAGTTCAGGTCCGGCAGGATGACGACGGGGAACTGCAGGCCCTTGGCCTTGTGGACCGTCATGATCCGCACGACGTCGCCGACCTCGGCTTCGGTGGCGGCCTGCTCGGCCTTGATCTCCTCGACGGTGAGCGTCGAGAGGAACTCGACGAAGGCCCGCAGCGTCGCCCCGCCGGCCTGGGCGCTGCGGGCGTGGGCCAGCACGCGGTGGAGGTTCCCGCACCGTCGCCGTCCGTGCGGCCGGGCGAGCAGGACCGCCTCGAACCCCGTCGCCTCCAGCAGCCGCTCGATGAGCGTATCGAGCCCGCAGGTGTCCTTGGCGGCCGACAGGCGCTTCAGCAGCCCGCCGGCCAGCCGCAGGGCCTCCAGGTCGCCCGCGCTGAGCCGCTCGATCAGGGCCGGATCGTCCCACGCCGCCCGGTACGGCGGCCCGCCGGCCGCGGCGACGTGGGCGAGAACATTGTCGTCCAGGCCGATCATCCCCCCGCGCAGGAAGCCCATCACCGCCACGTCGTCCAGCGGGTTGTCGATCGCGCGCAGCGCGTTGCACAGGTCGTAGACCTCCGGCTGGCGGAACAGGCCGGTGCCGGCGACGATGTAGTAGTCGATCCCCGCCTCCTGCAGGGCCCGCTCGTAGGGGGCGGACTGGGTCAGCCGGGGCATGAGGATGGCGATATCGCCGCGGCGGACGACCCGCCAGGCGCCGGCGGCGGCATCCCACACCCGCGGGCGGCCGTCGGCGAGCAGCTCGGCGATGGCGGCCGCGACGCCCCGGGCCATCGCCTCGGTGCGGCCGGCGGCGTTGTCGTCGCGGGGCTCGACGAGCACGAACTCGGCCGCCGGCCCCGGCGGGCAGTCGCCGCGGTGGGCGCGCAACGGCTCGTAGTCGCGTCCCATCAGCGGCTCGAACAGGCGGTTCACCAGCCGTACGCCGGGCGCGTGGGTGCGGAAGTTCAGGTCGAGCGCATACTGTCCCCGCGGGCCCATCGCCTCGCCCGTCGCCTGGAACACCTCCACCTCCGCGCCGCGGAAGCGGTAGATGCTCTGCTTGGCGTCGCCGACGACGAAGCCCCGCCCCGCCGCCACCACCCCGGCCGTCGCATCGACGGCGTCGACGGCCAGCAGCAGCAGGCGGGCCTGGAGCGCGTCGGTGTCCTGGAACTCGTCGATCAACAGGTGGCGGATGTTCCCGGCGACCTCCCGGCGGACGTGCGGCCGGCGTTCGAGCAGATCCCGCGCGTCGATGAGCAGGTCCTCGTAGTCGAGCTGCCCCGCCGCCCGCTTGGCCCGCTGATAGCGCCGGACGGCGTCGGCCGCCAGGTCGGTCAGGGTCACCAGGCAGCGGGCCGCCAGCCGGTCGGTGTCGTTCAGCCCGCCGGTGTAGAGCTTCATGGTTCTGAACCGATCGACCAGCGCCTTGAAGGTGCCCTGGACGGCCGCCTTGGCCTCCGGGCCGCCCCACGCATCCGCCGAGCCCTTGTTCCCGGACGGTTTCAAGGCGTCCAACGCCTCGCTCGTCCGCGCGGCCGGGCGATCGAGCAGGTCGGCCATGGCGGCGCCGTGCTCGCGAATATGCACGGCCAGCTTGTCGGTGGGGTCGTCGCAGGGCGTCGCCATGAGGGCGTTCAGTTCGGCGCGGACCGCGTCGGTGGCGAAGGCGTCCCACCCGGCGTCCATCGCGACCGCCGCCCGGTGCTGCCAGCGGGCCAGGATCGCCTCCGGATCGGCGTAGTCGTCCTTGCTCCATCGCCAGCGCTCGGCGACGGCGCCGCCGAGCATGTCGACCAGTTGAGCGTGGCCGCACGTGTCGAGCAGTTCCACCTGCGCCTCGGTCGGCTCGTCGAACGCCGCACGCAGCGCGTCGTCGATCGCCCTGCGCAGCATCGTCGTGCGCCGGTATTCGTCGGCCAGCACGCCAAACGACGGGTCCAGCCCCATTTCCACCGCATAGGCCGTCAGCAGCGACGAGCAGAACCCGTGGATCGTCGAGATCCGCGCCTCGCTCATGCGGCTGAGCCATTCGGCCAGCAGGGCGCGCCGCCGCGGATCGGCCGTCTGGGCCAGCCGGTCGGTGAGCACCGCCGTGACGCGCTGGCGCATCTCCAGGGCGGCCTTCTCGGTGAAGGTGACGGCGACGACGCGGGTGGGGGCGTCAGGCCGGCCGTCGTCTTCGAGGACCTTGACGTAGCGGCGGGACAGGACGAACGTCTTGCCGCACCCGGCCCCGCTGGTCAGGGCCATGCTCAGGTCGGTCCGGTCGATGCCCGCCCGCTGGGCGTCGGTCAGGTGGAGCTCGTCAGGCATCGTCGCCCTCCCCCGCGGCGCCCTTCCGCTCGAGCCGCACCGGGCTGTGGCCGCAGATCCGCCGATAGGGGCAGTAGGTTGCGGGGCACGGCTTGCCGTCGGTCGCCAGGCCGAACGCGCCGGCGGCGATCCCCGCGATGGCGGCGTGGATGTTCTTCTCGGCGGCGGCGAGCTGCTCGGCGTAGTCGTCGTGCGTCTTGACCTTGCCCCGCTCGAAGGTCGTCTCGGCGAGATACCGCTGTCGCGGCTTGGGGCCGATGCCGTGAAAGGCCCCGCCGGCCACGGGCAGGTCGCCCAACTGCTCGGCAGCGCGGATATAGACGGGCAGTTGCACGTCGGTCGCCGGCGACGGCAGGCTGCCGGTCTTGTAGTCGATGACCAGCGCCTTGGTTCGTCCGCCGCTGACGATGCGGTCGACCCGGTCGATCCGTCCCCGCAGGCGCACGCGGCCCAACGGGCCGTCCAGCTCGACCGGCCCGGCGCCGCGCGCCTCCAGGCCGAAGGCCCATTCCTGGCGGGTCCCGACGTGCTGGGCGGGCAGGGCGGCGGCGGCCTGGTGGGCCAGGTAGTCGGCCAGGTGGCGGCGCAGGCGGCGCAGTTCGCTCTCCCACAGTCCGCGGCAGCGCACGGCCCGGCCGGCGCGGGCGGCCTCGGCGGCGAGGGCGACGTCGAGGGCGTCGAGGACCTCCCCCTCGGCCAGCGCCTCGACGGGCACGGGGCCGTCGGCGGTCAGGGTCGTCATCAGCCGCTGGAGGATCGCGTGGACCAGCAGCCCGCGACTGCGGGCCATCCAGTCGTCGGTCGGCTCGGGCAGGGGGTCCAGGCGGAGGTGCCGCTGGGCGAAATAGGCCCACGGGCAGCTCAGGTAGTCGTTCAGACGGCTCACCGACAACACGCAGCGCGCCGGGACCGTCGCCGCCAGCTCCTCCAGCAGAACCTTGTCGTCGAGCACCCCGTCGTAGCGGTCGCACGGCTCGGCCGCCCACCGCCGGTGCGCCGCCCACAGCGGCCGTGCCAGCGGCGCCAGCAGGCCCCGATCGATCGCCGGCTGCCACGCGGCCCCGTCGCCGTCGGCCGCGACGGCCGCGTTGCGCAGCTCCCGCCACGAGAGGATCCGCTCGGGCGGGGGGGCGAACTCGGCCAGCGGCAGCGCCGTGACAGGCCGCTCGGCCGGCGCCACCGGCGCCGCGATGGCCTCGACGAACCCGCTGGCCGCCGCGGCGCCGCCGTCGGCGTCGCTGGCGTGGTAGCTGATCGTCAGCGTCCGGTCGGCCCGGGCGCAGGTGAGGTAGAACAGCAGCATCTCGCGGGCCGCGTGGTCGTCGCGGGCGTGCAGCGGCAGCCCGTGGCGGCGGATCCACCGCCGCCGGTCGGCCTCGCCGATCAGGGCCCCCTCGCCGGCGGGGAGCGGGAAGGCCCCCTCGTTGACGCCCGCCAGCCACACGTGGGCAGCGCGGAGGCACCGCCCGTCGAGCACGTCGGTGACGCGGACCGCCGCCGACGACGCCGTCGACGGCGCCGGCGTCTCGCCCAGCGCCGCGGCGAGCTGCTGCCGCAGCATGGGCGCGGTCATCGTCCGCCCCGTCCCGTCGTCGCGGGCGCCGGCGGCCAGGTCGTCCAGCGCCGCCGCCAGGGCCGCCCAGGCTCGCAGATCCTCGGCCAGGTCCGTGTCGGCGTCGATGCCTCGGCCGCCTTGCAGCACCGTGCCGATCAGGTCGCGGCAGGCGGCGACCAGGGCGTCCGGCGCGGCGCCCGCGGCAATCGGATCGACCCGCGCGAACAGTGCCTCGAAGAGGGCCGCCGCGTCGGTGAGGACCTGCGGGCCCAGGCGGAGCAGGTACGCCTCCTGCGACGTGAGCGACGACAGGTCGTCGCCCCGCTCGGCCAGACGGCCGGCCAGGCGCTCGGCGGCGCGGGCGTAGCGGTCCCGTCCGCCGAGGACGTTTTCCAGGCGGATCGCCAGTTGGGCCGCGTCGAGCGTCTCGGCGCCGAACGGCCCGAGCGACGACGGGTCGAGGTAGCTGCACGTCAGGACGTTCAGCACGTCGGGGCTTTCGAACCCGCAGGCCATCGTCACCACCGCCATCAGCGCGCCCGCCGGCGGCGTGGCCAGCAGCGGCGTCTCGGCCGCCGGCGGCGGCAGACCGGCCTCCCGGAACACCCGCCGCAGCCTCGTCGCGAGGTCCGACCGCCGGCGGACGAGCACGGCCAGGTCGTCCGGCCGGTCGCCGGCCGCCAGGTGGGCCTTGACCCACCGGGCGATAGCGCGGCACTCGCTTTCGGGGTCGGCGGCCTCGACGCACGCCAGTCCGTCCGGCCAGGCGCACGGGGACGTATCGGTCGCGAACAGCGACCCCAGCAGCGGTCCGGCCGGACCGTCATCACGGGCGGGCAGGGCCACGTGGGCGGCCAGGTCGCCGAAGGTGTCGCCGATCCGCGCGAGCTGGCGCTGCGTCCAGCGCCACAACCTTCGCCGCTGCGGCTCGTCGGCGTGGGGCAGCGTGATGACCACCCGCTCGAGGTGGTCGGCCAGCCGCCGCAGGATCGCCAACTGCGTCGGCGTGAAATCGGTGAAACCGTCGGCGACCACGGCCCGCAGGCCCGCAATCGGCGCCGAGTCCAGGGCGGCCAACTCGTCGCGGGCCTGCCACATGCGGCCTTCCTCGTCGTACAACTCATCGGCGAGCAGCCGCGACTGGTAGGCGCGGTAGATGCTCAGCAGATCCGCGTGGCGCCCGTTCGCCCCGCCCACGGCGGCGGCGAGGGTGTCGGGCTCGACGGCGGCCTGCTTGAGCTCGGCGATGGCCCGGTCGACCGCGGCGGGAAGCCCCGGGGTGTCGGCCACGGACGCCAGGACGGTCAGCTCGCCCCGCTCGGCCAGGGAGGCGATGACGCCGCCGAGGATCGCCCGACGTCGGGTGGGGGAGATCCGTCGGTGCGAGCGCCCGGCCGCCTGGGCGATCCGCTCGGCCAGCGACGCGAAGGTCATCACCAGCGGGGCCACCAGCACGCCGCCGGGGGCCCGCTCGAGCAATTTTCGGCGCAAGCTCTGCACTGCCAGGTAGTTCGGGACAATAATCGCGCAGGCCGGCCGGGTCGGTTCGTCGAGGTACGCCTCGTAGAGGTCGATCGCCACGGCGGTCTTGCCCGACCGTGCCGCCCCGGTCAGGACGACGACGCGCCGATCGCACGCGCGGATCGTTTTGAGGGTGTCGGTCTGCTCCTTCCCGCCCATGGTCGTATTGTGCCGTCAAGGCCGTGCCGACTCAAGATATAAGCCGGTGTATGCCGGTCGATTGGGCGTATCGTGGCGGTTCGGGGCGGGAAAGGTTCGACCTGGACGGCCGCGTCGTGTAGGCTTTTGGGTTCGTGGCGTCCGCGACGCGAATAGCCGATATGATAGCATCAGTGTCCTTGATCGGCGGCCGAGGCGGCGGAGACGGCAATGGCAGTGTGTACCAGCGAACGGACGTGCCGTACGCTCGAAGAGGCGTACACCGCGACGGGTGTCGTACGTCCTTTGCGCGTCGAGCATTACGACGCGGGCACGGAGCTGACCTACACCGTCACCGGCGTGGTGCCGGCCGTCGAGGCGACGGTGCGCCTGAAGATCGACCGATTCGTCGGCGGCGGATTCGCCGGGCAGGTCTATCGCGTGACGATCCTCGAGATCGACGGCGGCGACGTCGCCGGCTTGGAGGTGGGACGGCACTACGCGATGAAGATCCTGATCCCGCCGGGGTCCGGGTCGGTTCGCTTCCGTAACCTCATTTATTGGATGGGGTTCCAGAGCGCTTTTTCCCTGCAGGTCAATCCCGACGCCGCCCGGGCCGGCGCGCTGTGGCAGAAGTTCATCCGCCGGGCCGCGTCGATCGAGTTCGGCACCGAACGGGCCGTCGTGGACATCCTGGCGACCTTCGTGGACGAGCGAATGGGCAGTTGCGGCGAGCTCAGCGAGTGGCTCGAGGGCCGCAACTGGAAGTTCGAGGTCGACGACCACCTCGACCGCCGCAAACAGTGGCGCGTGGGCGATCCGCTGGCACCCGACCGGATCGGGGCGCCGGAGTATCGTGCGAAGAAAGCATTCATGGCCCGCCTGGTGCGGCTCTTCCACGCGATCGGCGCGCCGGAGCTGGCCCGCCAGTACGAGTGGTGGACCTGCAAGAGCCAGCCGAACGTCCTCAAGCGGCTTGACAGCGAGGGCGACCCGGCGGCGGGGTTGACGGCCGTCGACTTCCGGGCCGGCCTGGCCCTCCTGCCGTACCTGCCGATGAGCCCCGGCGACGTCAAGCTCATCGTCGACGGCCTGCGGCGCGGGTCGCTGGTGCAGTTCGATCGTGGCGACGTGGACACCCTGGCCGCCTACGTCGACCGCCACCGCGACACCTTCGCCGACATGACCGATGCCCTCGACGAGCTGCGCGCCCGCGAGCGGGCCTACCGCGCGTCGCAGATCGACATCACCCACCACCACGTGCACCTGCTGCGCCCGAGCCTGTGGCGGTCGATCTCCGACGCGGCCGTGCGGGGCTGGCGCGTCCGCAACATCACCGACGACGCGACGACCGCCGCGCTGGGTCGCTCGCGGGTCAAGACGTTCCTGTTCGCCCTGCTGGGCTTCGTGATCGGCCTGGCGTCCACGATCAAGGTCGTCGGCCTGCTGACGCTGATCGGATCGCTGGGCGTGATGCTGGTGCCGAGCCTGTTTGGCAAGGAACCGCCCGACCTGCTGCCGGTGGCCGGCGCCGCCGTTGCCGCGTTCGGCGTCGCGCTGGTTGGCGGCGCCGTCGGCAAACTCCTGCGCAAGCTTTGGGGCCGCGCGGACCTGCGGCGGCACTATCTCGGCCTGGTCCGCCCGGGTTATCTCTTGCGCGCCGCCCGCGCCCACGCGATCGAGCGGATGATCGGCTGGCACCGCGCCGGGCGCGTCGGCGCCGATCAGGCCGAGCGGTGGGGCGGGTCGTTGTGGCATTTCGCGCTGAACCTGCCGCTGTCGGTGCTGCCGGCGGGGCTGCATCGGATGTGCATCGACCGGCGGTACGCGTGGGCGCGGCTGACATTCATTATCACGCGGCCGCTGAAGCTCTACTTCGACCCGGCGGTCCGCGAGCAGTGGATGCGGGAGATGCTCATCGACGGCGAGAAAGTCGGGATGATCACCACCGACGAGGCCAACCAGATCCGCGACCGCCTCGGCGAGCCGTACATCCAGAAGTACCTCAAGAGCCTGGCCGTCCACGTCTGCACGCTGCCGGTGACACAGATGGTCTCGGTCGCCGTGGCCGTCGCCTCCTGGAACAGCGCCCAGACGTGGGGCGAGAACATCGCCCGGGCCGGGGCGATTCTCGCGGCCTTTCAGGTGATCCCCATCTCCCCCGGCTCGCTGACGCGCGGGCTGTACGCCTTGGGGATGGTCATCAAGGACCGCAGCTATAAGGATTACAACATCGCCGTCTGGATGAGCTTCTGGAAGTACATCGGGTACCTGGCGTTCCCGGTGCAGATGGCCAACCGCTACCCGACGATCGCCCGCTTCATGGCCGGCCGCTGGGCGACCGGGGCGGTGCACGTGATCCCCGTCTTCGGCGAGCACGGCGCCCTGGCCGAGCACGCGGTGTTCGACCTGTTCTACAACCGCCCGCTGACCGTCCGCGGACGCATGGAAGCGCGGGCGGCACGGCGTGCGGCGGTTCCGGCGCGGCGGTGGCACGCTTTCTTCTGCGCGGCCGCCGCGTGGGCCCTCGTGGCCCAGGCGCCGGCGTGGTGGGCGATGCTGACCGGCCGGGCGTCCGGCGCGGCGACCTCGCCGTGGCTGATGGTCGCCGCCGGGGCCCTGGCCGGGTTCGGCAGTTGGGCCTTCGCCCGCGGCGCCGCCGGCGGCTCGCGGATCGTCCTGGCCCTGCTGAGCGGCCTGATCGTCGGTGTGCTGAACCTCCTGGCCGTCGGGCTCCTTCCCGCCGATCCGACGGCGGGCGCCTGGCCGGCGATCAAGCCGCTGCTGTTCCCCGCCTTCTTCACGACCCTGGCGGGCCTGGCCGCCGCCCTGATCGCCGAGGTGAACCCCCGGCCCGTCGCGACGCTTCGTCCCCACCTGGTCCCCGAGCCGTCGGTCGACCTTCCCGCCGACGCGCCCGTCGAGACCCGTCCGGCCGAAACGACCGCCGCATCCAGCGACGCGAACTGAGGTACGCCAAGGGCGCCCGCCTCATTCGCCCTCTTCGGCCCTGGCGATGTGGATCGGCGGGGCCGTGCCGTCCTTGTCCTGGCCGGCGTAGAGGGTCAGGTGCGGGAAGGGGATCTCGATGTCGAGCTCGTCGAAGCGCTGCTTGAGACGGCGATTGAACTCCCGGCCGACGGCCCACTGGCGGATGGGCCGCGTCTTGGTGCGGGCCTTGATGGTAATGGCCGAGTCGCCGAAGCTGTCGAGGCCGAAGATCTCGATGGGTTCGAGGATGTCATCCTTGTACGCCTCGTCGGCGCGGAGCTCGGCGTCGACCTGGCGGAGGACGTCGATGACCTCGTCGACGTTCTCGCGGTAGGCCACGCCGATGTCGAACAGGTAGCAGGAGTACCCCTTGGTCATGTTGGTCACGACGGTGATGTCCCCGTTGGGGACGTAGTGCACGTTGCCCGACAGATCCCGCAGGACGGTCAGGCGCAGGCCGATCCGCTCGACCAGGCCGGACTTGTCGGCGACGGTCACCACGTCGCCGACGCGGATCTGGTCGTCCATCAGGATGAAGAAGCCGTTGATCACGTCGCGGACCAGGTGCTGGGCGCCGAAGCCGACGGCCACGCCCGCGATGCCCAATGCCGCGATGATCGGGCCGATCCGGACGCCGAACTCCCCGAGGATCATCATCAGCGCGACCGACAGAACCACAATGCCGATCAGGGCGGCGAGCACCGACGAGAGCGTGTCGGCCCGCTTCTTCCGCTCCTCGTCCTTCTGGGCCATGGCCCGGAACAGCCGGTTGGACACCCATCGCCCGATCGCCAGGGCGACCAGGGCGAGGATGACGATCAGCACGACCCGCGCGCCGCTCGTAAGCAGCCAATTGACCAGGGATTCCGCCGGTTCGCTCAGGCCCATGAGATCAGTCCTTTCTGTCAGTGCACTCATATCGCCCCGATTCCGCCCGGACGGCCCGCTCCGCGGCCGGCGTCGGGCCGCCGGGAACGCGCCAGGGCCGACAACATTTTATGCGCGAAGGCCCGCCCCCTCCACCGCCGCGACAGCGACCGGCGATAATGGGCGGAACCGAGGACTGGAGTGCGCAACAGAGCCCGACGTCTAGAGAAAGAACACCCCAAGGACGATCCGGCAGAGCAGGTTCGCATAGACGGCGGCGCCGACGTCGTCGACCAGCACGCCCCAGCCGGCGGGAAACTTCTCCAGCCAGTGGATCGGCGGGGGCTTGAGGACGTCGAAGAGGCGGAACGCGCCGAACGCCACGCCGCCGACGAGCACCGCCCCGCCCCAGCCGGCGATGACGGGCATCGCCATCAGCGTGATGGCCTGGCCGGCCCACTCGTCGATCGTGACGCGACCGGGGTCCTTCATGCCGAAGCGGTGCTCGGCGAAGGGGCCGAGGGCCACGCAGACAGCGCCGCTGACGGCCGCCACCGCCGCCATCGCCAGCGTCAGGCCGGTCGTCCCCGGCCGCAGGGCCCCGGCCAGGACGATGTACAACACCGCGACGGCCGCCGAGCCCCAAGTGCCGGGGGCGACGGGCAAATAGCCCGTGCCCAGGCCGGTCACCAGCAGCAGGCGGACCCTATCCACGCGTCGCCTCCAGCAGGAGTTGGCGGGCACGGCCGACATAGGCCAGGCCGCTGACCACCGTGGCGAGGACCGTCAGCCACACCAGCGAGATCTTCAACACCTCCCCCCACAGGGCCGGCACGAAGGCCAGTTGGTAGAGGATCGTGCAGATCGCCACCGACTGCACGAGCATCTTGGCCTTGCCCGCCGGCGTGGCGGGGAACGCCAGGCCCTGGCTCTCGGAGAATCCGCGGATGCCCGAGACGATGAACTCCCGGGCGACCAGCACCACCACCATCCAGCCCTGGACGGCCGAGGCCATCCCCCCGTGCAGCCACGGCGGGATCCCTTCGGGGATCTGCCCCGGCGGGTAGACGAAGTTCCGCCCGGCCAGCAGGGCGAAGGCGCCGCAGACGATGACCTTGTCGACGAACGGGTCGGCGATCCGCCCGAAGGCGCTGGTGACCTTCCACTTGCGGGCGAGGTAGCCGTCGAGCACATCGGTGAGCCCGGCGGCGATGTAGAGGATGAACGCCCCCAGCAGCAACCCCCTGTCGGGGTCGGGGCGGACGTCGCTGATCGCCAGCAGGACGAAGAACACCCCGCTGAGCAGCAGCCGGCCCATCGTGATCTGGTTGGGTAGATTGCGGTATCTCATCGATGCTCACTTCCGCCGCCGTCCGTCGGGCCGGACGACCAGGTCGTAGCCGTCGGCGTCGACGACCCGCCCCGTCCAGAACCGCCCGTCGGCCCTCGGATCGGTCAGGATGCACACGCCATCCACGTCGGGCGACTGGGCGGCATGGCGGCCGACGCAGCAGCCGGTCTGGTCGATCCCGTCGACGAGCACCTCCAGCGGCGCGCCCACGCGGGCGGCGTTGGCCTCGAAGGCGACGTCCTGCTGGGCGAGCATCAACGCCTCGACCCGCCGGGCCGTCTCCTCGGCCGCCACCGCGCCGTCCAGGCGCGCCGCCGGCGTGCCCGGCTCATTGGAGTACGCGAAAACACCCATCGCGTCAAATCGAAAGGCCTTGACGAAATCGAGCAGCTCGGTGAACTGCGCCTCGGTCTCGCCGGGGAAGCCCGCGATGAACGTCGTCCGGATCGCGACCCCGTCGATCCGTTCGCGGAGCCCGGCGAGCATCGCCTCGATCTGCGCCCGCGTCGTCCGCCGTTCCATCCGCTTGAGGATCGGGTCGGCGATGTGCTGAAGCGGCACGTCGAGGTAGGGGACGACCTTCCCGCACGAGGCCATCGCGTCGATCAGCTCGTCGGTCACGCCTGTGGGGTAGGCGTACAGCACGCGGATCCACCGCAGGCCCTCCAGGCGGTCCAGCGCCCGCAGCAGGTCGGCCAGGGCGGGCCCGTCGCGCAGGTCCCGCCCGTAGGCGGTGGTGTCCTGGCCGATGACGTTCAGCTCGACGGCCCCGTCGGTGACCAGCTCCCGCGCCTCGGCGAGGACCCGCTCGAAGGGCTTGGAGCGGAACCGCCCGCGGATCGACGGGATCGTGCAGAACGAGCAGCCCTGGCTGCAGCCCTCGCTGATCCGCAGGTAGGCGGTGTGGGCGGGCGTCAGCCGCAGTCGTCCGGTGTCGTCGGCGACGACGGGGCAGCCCGCGGCGGCCGCGGCGTCGGCGTAGGTGTCCGTCAGGGTCATCGGCCTGTCGCCCAGGACGGCCCGGATGAGGTCGTCGCGGTTGTTGACGCCGACGATCGCATCGACCCCCGGCGCCGCGGCACGGATCGCCTCGCCGTCCCGCTGGGCCAGGCAGCCGGCGACGACCACGCGTCGGACCTTGCCGGCCGCCTTCAGCGCCGTCGCGGCGCCGATGGCCTCCATCGCCTCGGCGCGGGCCGCGGCCAGGAAGCCGCACGTGTTGATCACGACCACGTCCGCGTCGGCCATGTCGAGACTGACGATGCAGCCGTCGACCGCCAGGGCGCCGAGCATGACCTCGCTGTCAACCAGATTCTTGGGGCAGCCCAGGGGGACCAGGGCCACCACGGTGGGTTTGTCATTCTGCATAGATCGATTATCCTATCCGCTCAGGCCGGCCAACGGAACCGCCGGCCGCCCGGTTGACGTACGGAGGACCATGACCCAACCGACGCCCATATCGCCGCCGGCCATCGGCCCGATCCGGCTGCCCTCGCCGGCGGTGCTGGCGCCGCTGGCCGGCTACACCGACCACACCTACCGGCTGATCTGCCGCGCCCTCGGCGCCGGCTACTGCGCCACGGAGGTGGCGCTGGCCTCGTCGATCAATCGCTCGCCGAAGGTGCGGCGCAAGCTTATCCACATCCCCGACGACGATCACCCGATCGCCGGGCAGATCATGGGCCGCGAGCCCGATGCGATGGCGACCGCCGCCGGCCACCTGGCGGCGATGGGCTGCGACGTGATCGACCTGAACTTCGCCTGCCCGGTCCGCAAGGCCCTGCGCCGGCGTCGCGGGGGGCACATGATGCGCGACCCGGGCGCGGCCGTGGCGATCCTCCACGCCGTCGCCGGCGCGACCGACCTGCCGCTGACGGTCAAGCTGCGGAAGAGCTTTCACGAGAACGATACTACGCACGACGCCTTCTGGCGGATCGCCGAGACCGCCTTCGACCTCGGGGCCGTCGCGATCTGCGTGCACGGCCGCTCCGTCGAGGCCGTCTACCGCGGGGAGGCCGACTGGGCGTTCATCGCCGAGGTCAAGCGCCACTTTTCCGATCGCGTCATCTTCGGCTCCGGCGACCTGCTGACGGCCGCCGACGGCGTGCGGATGCTCCGGACCACCGGCGTCGACGGCGTGGCCTTCGCCCGCGGCGCCCTGGGCAACCCGTGGATCTTCCGCCAGTTCGACGCCCTCCTGGCCGGGCGGCCCGCCGTCGAGCCCGACCTGGCCGAACAGCGACGCATCCTCGAAATCCACTACGCCCTGTGCCTGGCGAGCTTCGGGTCCACCCGTGGCCCGCGGCTGATGAACCGCTTCGGCATCCGCTACGCCAAGACCCACCCCCGAACCAAGGCCGTCCGCACCGCCTTCATCAACTCCGAGAACGGACGGCGAATCCCGGAGATCCTCGAAACCTTTTATGCGGCGTGAACGGCAGCCGCCGGCGGCAAATGCGTTCTCGCTCTTTGGACGGCTGTTCGTTATACTGAAGGGCCGCCGCCGCGGTACGGCGGGGGTCGACAGGACGATGCTAGGGAGTTCGCCATGAGAATGCTGCTGGTAAGTCTGACGGTAATCGCCGCGGCCCTCGCCGCGGCCGGCTGCGATAAGCCCGAGCCCGAGGCCGACTTGGACGTCGTCGATGCGTCGGCCGGCGGCGGCGCGCCCGCCCCGGCGGTCTGGGTGGATCGGTCGATCCTCGACCCGCGCCCGGCCTACGAGCGGCCGGCGATCACGCCCCTGGTGACGACCTTCGACACGCAGCCGGCGCCACAGCCGCAGCCGCAGCCGCAGGACCAGCCGATGGCCGCGACGAACGGGACCGATGCCGCGATGACCACCGTGGGGCCGGCGATGGCCTCGGCCGATGAGCCCGCCGAGCTCAAGGAGGTTCGCCAGGCCGTCGGATCGCTCGCCAGGAGCCAGGTGGACCGGATCGATCTTGACGTGATCGTCGACGCCTTCGTCGCCGACCAGGCGGTCCGCCTTCGTCAGCTTGCCGCTCGCTTCGACGGCGTGATCCGTGCCGTGGCCGAGCTGCGCGAGGTGGGCACGCCCATCCTGGGCGAGGATCCTTTCATCCTCCTGGGCGAACAGGCCGGCGGGGCGATGGCGCCGGGCCCGGCGCAGGTGGACGCGGACATGGGCCCCGAGGAGGCCATCGCGATGATGACCGGGACGCTCCCGCTGGAGCGGATCTCGGCGACGGAGGTGGCGCTGCTTGAGGAGGATGGCAGCCCGTCGGGGGTGGTCTTCCGCAAGGTATCCGGCCGCTGGCTGATCGCGCTGCCCGAGGAGGCCCTGGCGATCGCCGAGCAGGTGATCAACGATCCGGCGACCGACCGGCTGCTCAACGATATCGAGGGCATCTGCCAGGTGCTGACCACGGATCTGCAGAACGGCAACATCACGGCGGAGACCTTTGCCGCCACGGCAATGAACACGTTCCAGATGCGGGCGATCGGGTCGCTGATGGCCTTCCAGGGCGCCATGACGAGAATCATGGCCCAGTCGCAGCAGCCGGCCGTGGCCGAATCGTCCGCGCCGGACGCGGAGACCACCACCGACGCCGACAGCGCCTATGGCGACGACGCGTACGGCGGCCCAAGCCCTTGGTGATAAGAGGCTTGAGGCTTGAGACTTGAGCTAGGCTGGCCCAGCTAGGGGTGGTCGGGGCGGCGGCCGTTTGCCTCAGTCGTCCACGTCCGGCAGGGCGAAGCTGTCGCCGGTGTCGGCGATCCAGGCGGCGAGGCGGTCGTTGAGTTCGCGGCGTTTCGCGCGGTGGATCGCGTTGTGGGCGAGGTTGACCTGCTCGTAGGGGTCGTCGTTGAGGTTGTAGAGCATCCAGGGGACCTGCTCGAAGCAGGCGTACTTCCAGCCGTCGCGCGTCACGATCCCGCGCCAGGGGCGGTCGACGCTGTTGCCGTGGCCGGTGGGGACGACTGACTGGAGGAAGGCCGAGTCGGGCAGGTCGGCCGGTGCGGGGCCGGGGCGGATCAGGCCGCTGTAATCGTAGCCCTGCATGACGGTTGGGACCTCCAGGCCGCACAGGCCCAGCGTGGTCGGCGCGATGTCGACGTGGTTGATCGGCGCGTCGATGGGGCGGCGGTTGCAGGCGTAGCGGGCGTCGCGTTTCCAGGCGACGCACGGGACCCGGACGGCTTCTTCGTAGGCGGTCATCTTGCGGAACTGGCCGTGGCTGCCGTGCATGTCGCCGTGGTCGGAGAAAAACAGCACCCAGGTGTCGTCGTCGATCCCCAGCTCGTCCAGCCCATCGAGGACCCGCCCGACGTTCCAGTCGAGGTTCTCGATCTGCGCGTAGTAACCCGCCAGTTCTCGCCGCGCCTGGCGTTGGATGGCATCGACGCACGGCACGTTGGGGCGCAGTTGGAGTGTCGCGGGGTTGTGCCGTCGCATGAACTCCGGCGGCGCGAGGTAGGGGTCGTGCGGGGGCTGAACCGA
This sequence comes from uncultured Planctomycetales bacterium, assembly GCA_964535025.1. Lineage (GTDB taxonomy): Bacteria > Planctomycetota > Phycisphaerae > SM23-33 > FEN-1343 > JAAYZK01. The sequence goes on along the minus strand of CAZHRW010000289.1, from coordinate 1,616 downwards.
CAGGACGGCAAACAGCGGCCGGTCGGGTGCTTCGGCGGTATGGCCGCGGAGGTGCTCGATGAACATGTCCGTGAGCACATCCGTCTCGTAGCCTTCGAGGCGGTGGTGGAAGGCGTTTTCGCCCTCCCCGCCGTGCACCCAACTGTCCCACTGAGCGTTATTGTTTTCGTAGCCGACCCACACGTCGAACCCGCCGCGACGTTCGGGCGGGACGATGTGCATGGCGGCGCGGCCGTCGCGTTCGTGCCAGCCGTCGAGGTGCCACTTGCCGAAGTAGGCGGTGTGGTAGCCGGCGTCGCCGAGGGCGTGGGCGATCGTCCCCGTGGCGGGGTCGAGCTGGTACTCGTGGCCCGGGACGGCCTTGTGGGGGTACAGCCCGCTGACAAGGCTGCCGCGGAACGGGCAGCACAACGGCATACCCGCGACGGCGGCGGAGAAGGCGGCCCCCTCGGTCATCAGCCGGTCGATCACGGGGGTATTGACGTTGGGGTCGCCCCTGCACGACAACGCCTGGCCGCGATGCTGGTCGCCGAAGATCCAGATGACGTTCGGTCGGTGTGCGGATTTATCCATGGCTCCGGCCATGATACCCGCAAGCGCCGGTCGCGTAAGCCCTTTTACCGAAAAAGCCCTTGCGTGATTCGCACTCTGTGGTAGGATGGTGTCTGAGCAATTCCGCGGGGCTGCGCGTCTATCCCCGTGTGAGACATGGACCAGAGGCGCCTGTCTGGAGGAAGGGAGACACAATGATGCGTCATTTCACACTCGCACTCGCGATCCTTGTTGCTGCGGGGGTCTCGGCTGACGCGGCCATGTTCGACGTCACCAGCGACCCGGGCGATACCACGATCGGCCTGAACACCGAGGGCGTCCCCGGCGTGCACTGGAACGGGGCGACGACGATGATCATTGGCGATGACAACGCCCAGTACGGCAAGGACGACGTCGCGGCCGTGGCGGTCTTCCAACTGCCCGACCTCGGCGGCGAAGCCATCGAGAGCGCCAACCTCGCCTGCCGCATGACCTGGGGCAAGTATGCCCTCAGCGGCGGTGTCGACGTCTACGCCACGCGATACGCCTCCAGCAAGTCGGTTATCGTGGACGATTACGGCTGGGGCCAGCCGCTGACGACCGGCGGGGGCACGCTGATCCAGGACGATTTGATCGTCCACGCCGGCGAAGCGCAGGAGATGGCGACGTTCGAGACCGATGACGCCGCCGACGCCGTGTTGGCCGCGTGGCTGGCCGACGCCTACGCCGGCGGGGCCGTCGCGGGCGACTACGTCTTCATCCGCTTCAACGGCGACGCCCAGTCCGCCAACACCTTCAACCTCGTCTCGGGCAACCACACCACGGAGATGCCCCCGACGCTGACGATCACGACCGTCCCCGAGCCGGCGACGCTGAGCGTTCTGGCCCTCGGCGGCCTGGCCGTGTTATGCCGCAGGCGCTAGACGACGACGCGCAGCAGGCGATTGAACGATCCGAAGGCCGTCCGTGAAGGGCGGCCTTCTCTATGCGGTGTGCCAGGCATGGCACGATGACTTGGAGGTGTAAGTCCTCTGGAGGCCCTGATCGCGGGAACTCCTAGCTGAACAGCAACTGCGGCGTCGTGA
>CAZHRW010000288.1:0-21514 GCA_964535025.1 uncultured Planctomycetales bacterium | reverse complement strand
TAGGTGTACTGGATGCCCCGCAGGTGGGCGTTGAACCGGCGGGTCGTCCGTGTGGCCTCCTCGAGCAGTTCCGGATCGGCCCCGCTGAACAGGGCGCGGTTCAGCTCGGCCCCCAGCCGGTCCTGGGCGGCGAGGGCCTCGCCGGTCAGCGGCTGCCAGGCGCCGCCGAGGGCCAGGATGTACGTCGTCGCCGGCAGCCGTGCGAACAGCGGCGCGTCGGCGCGGCGGGTGCCCTTCAGGACCGTCGCCAGCGGCGTGTCGTCCTTGACGGTGACAAGGCTGTCGACGAGCACGCCGTCGTCGGCGAACGCCAGGGCCGCCGACCCCGCCTGGAGCCGGGCAAAGAAGAAGGTGTCGTAGAACTTCAGCAGTTGTGCGTAGACCTTGAAGAACGACCGCATGTCCTCATCGGGCAGGGGCCCCTCGGTCATCATCTTCGTCGCCTGGTCGACCGCGGCCGAGACGACCGGGGCCAGCCGTGCGCCGTCGGCGTAGGCGAAGAAGTCGCCGCGTTTCAGCATGGCCAAGTGGTCCTTTGGGGCGGTCGTGGCGACAGAGCTGTCGGCATTGACGACGGCGTCGACGAACTCCCGTCGCGGCGCCAGGACGGTGAACCCGCCCAGCGCCTTGGCGTAGGCCGGCTCGGCGCCGAAGTTGATGACCGTGTAGCCGCTGTCCGTCTGCGGCATCCAGGCGTCGAACATCGCCGGTGAGCCCGGCAGGAGAATCGCGAACGGCGGGTCCTCCTCCGGCGGCGGTTGTTCGCCGCGGACCATCGCGGCGTAGTCCAGGCCGAACGGGGCGGGGTTGAGCAGGACGATGGCGAAGCCGCCGTCGTCGCGGAACCCCTCGCCGAGCTGGAGGTTCATCTTGATCATGTCCAGGATGTTGGGCGGCACGGCGCCCATGGTGACATCGCCGGCGAAGCGGCCGAGGTTGGCGAAGGCGGCGGCGGTGTCGGCGGCGCCGCAGAAGGCCATGCTGTCGGCCGGGATGCGCGAGAGCACATCCTCGGCCGTCTGAGCCGGGGCCGGCGTCGCAACGGCGAGCGGAAGTATCGTAATGAACGTCAGTAGTGTCAGGCGGTGTCCGGCCATGATCGTCTCCTCTGGACGGCTTGTTTCAGAAGGGATGCTCTCCTTGAGTCGCCGTGCCGATCCCACGGCACAGCGCGCACACTATAGCGCGGCTTCGGGGCGATGGCAAGCGCGGATATCGACGGTTCCAGCCAGCGGATCCCGCGGCGAGGGGTTACACGATGGACGAGGAGGGCTCCTCGCGGCGGTTGCGTCGGCGGATCAGCAGGCGGATGGGCACCTCGGGGAAGGGCAGGCGCTCGCGGAGCTCGTTGAGCAGGAAGCGCTGCCAGGTGTCGGTGAAGGCGTCGGGGTCGTTGACGAACAGCACCAGCGTCGGCGGGCAGGTGTCGACCTGCGTGGCGTAGTACACTCGCGGCCGCCGGCGGCCGCGCTTGTGGCTGGGGCCGCGCAGGGCGCAGATCTCCTCGACGGCCCGGTTGAGCGTGCCGGTGGTCACGCGGGTGGAGGCCTGGGCGTGCAGGTGCCGGGCGAGCTGGACGGTCTCGGCGAGGTTGAGCCGGTCGGTCGCGGAGATGAAGCTGATCGGCGCGAAGGCCAGGTGGGGCAGCACCTCGCCGATGTAGTCGGCGTAGTCGTCCTGGGTGGCCTGGCCTTCGACGAGGTCCCACTTGTTGACCACGAGGATCACGGGGGCGAACTCCTCGAGGATGTAGCCGGCCAGCCGCTTGTCGACCTGCCCGAGCGGGACGGTCGCGTCGATCAGCAGGAGTGTCACGTCGGCGCGCCGGATGCTCCGCTGGGCGCGGTGGTAGCCGTAGTACTCGATGTTGTCGGCGATCCGGCGTTTCTTGCGGACGCCGGCGGTGTCGATGGCGATCATCTCGGTCTCGCCGAGTTTGAAGCGGACGTCGACGCTGTCGCGGGTGGTGCCGGGCGTTTCCGAGACGATCACCCGCTCGGCGCCGGCCAGGGCGTTGATGAACGTGGACTTGCCGGCGTTGCGCTTGCCGACGATCGCCAGCTTGATCGCCGGTTCGCCGACGGGGGCGGCGGCGTGGCCGACGGCGTCGTCGATGAGCTCCAGCAGGCGGTCGCGCCCTCGCTTGTGCTCGGCTGAGACGGCGACGGGATCGCCAAAGCCGAGTTGGTGGAACTCCCCGATGAGGGCTTCCTGGGCGGGCGTGTCGCACTTGTTGGCCACGAGGATCACCGGAAGGTTTTGGCGGCGCAGGAGTTCGGCGACTTTCTTATCGAGCGGCAGCACGCCGGCGGTGACGTCGACGACGAACAGGACCAGCGCCGCCTCGGCCATGGCGTAGCGGATCTGCGTCTCGACGTGCTCGGTGAGGTCGTCGACATCCTCGATGCCCAGCCCGCCGGTGTCGACCAGCTCGACGTAGACCTCCTCGCCCAGCGGCAGCGGCGTGCTGACGCGGTCGCGGGTCACGCCGGCGGTCGGGTCGACGATGGAGATCGTCCGTCCCGCCAAACAGTTCAGCAGGCTGCTCTTGCCGACGTTGGGCCGTCCGACGATGGCCACGGTGGGTAATGCCATAAGCTCGATCTCGCTGTGAAGGTCCGGATCAACGCCTTATGGTACCATGCCCGTCCCGGCGGGACCAGCCGCGGGCTGCCTTGTTGCGGCCGGCGGGCGGGCCGGGAAAGAATGCGTGAATGACCGGCCCGTAATCGTGTATCATCGACGGCCTTGGAAGCAAGGTGCCGAAGGAGTGCCCCGATGAGATATCCAGTGCGTTTCGCCCGGAGCGGCCTGGTGGTCGTCGCGGCCGCCGTGGCGGTCCTTGGGGCCGTGGCGGTCCGCGGCGAGCCGGCGGAAGGCGCGGCGGCCAATCCGCTCGATGCCGGCTGGGAGGCGGTCCGCATCGCCAACTGGGGCGAGGCCATCGAGGTCTTCGAAGCCTACGACACCGACGACGCCGACCCGGAGGTGCGCGCCGAAGCCCTGTTCGCCCTGGGCCACATCTGGCACCACCGCCGTCCCGGGGAGGACCACGACAAGGCCCGGGCGTACTACCGCCGCGTGTGCGACGACTTCGAGACCTCCCGGGCGGCGCCGTGGGCGGAACTGACGCTGGCCCGCATGGCCGATCTGCCCGACCGCGAGCCTAAGACGGCCGAGCAGCGCGAGGCGCTCCGCCGGGACGTCCGCCGGCGGTATCGCCGGATTCTCGAGCGCTACGACGGCCACCTGGTCGCCCACGAGGCGGCGCTGCGGCTGGGCGCGTCGTACCTGGTGGAGGTGGGCGACGACGCCGCCGAGCGCGAGGGGGCCGAGATCCTCATCGACTATCTCGCCAGGCACCCGGGCACGAAGGAGCAGCCGGGCAACTACCTCGCGGGCAACATGCACATCCTGGTGGGCGAGTGGCACGAGCGGAACGGGCGGTGGGCCGAGGCGGTCGCATCCTTCCAGGCCGCCTACCACGCGGGACTGCCCAGCATGTTCCACCAGGCCAAGACGTGCTTCCGCATCGCCCAGATCGCCGAGCGGCGCCTCGGCGACGATGCGCTGGCGGCCCAGTGGTACGAGCGGCTGATCGAAGAGGCGCCCGGGGACAACCGCTACTACCTGGCGCAACTCGGCGCCGAGCGCTGCCGCGAGCGGCTCGCCGAAGCCGAGCGGGAGGTGGCCCCATGAGCGGCGGCGACGGGACCGTCTCGCGGCGGAAGAAGATCACCAACCTGATCGGCTTGGCGCTGCTGGTCGTGGTGTTCGGCTGGTCGATCGTCCACGTCGCGTGGCAGACCTTCGGCGTCTCCGGCGGCCCGCTGGGCGGGGGGAAGAAGGTCATCACCTTCGTGCACTGGCAGCTCGAGGGACGGACCGTCGAGGCGATGCAGTGGGCGGCCGAGGCGTACATGAAGCGGCACCCGGATGTTTATATCCAGCAGATCGCCGTGCCCACCAGCGCCTACGACCAGTGGGTGCGGACGCAGTTGATCGGCCGCATGGCGCCGGACCTGATCGAGATGTGGGGACGCGAGGACTGGGACAACCTCGCGGTGCGGTACTTCAACCCGCTGCCGTCGGAGGTCGATCAGCCCAACCCCTACAACGAAGGGACCGACCTGGAAGGGGTGCCGTGGCGGGAGACGTACCTCGACGGGATGCGGGGCGGCTTCCGCGCAACGCTGCAGGAGTACTACTGCGCTCCGCTGTCGATGTTCACCGTCCGCATCTACGCCAATCGCGACCTGCTCCGGCGGGTGGCCGACACCGTCGGCGACGGGACCGTACGGGTCCCCACATCGCTGCGGGAGTACATGGCCCTGTGCGAGGAGGTCCGCGCCTACAGTGAGGCGACGGGCGATACGGTCGTGCCCATCGCCGGCGGCAAGGACATCGCCGGGCAGTTCGGCTGGAAGTACCTGACGATGGCCTACGGCCCCATGCGGGAGCTGTTCGACTGGAACCTCGACGGGGACGTTGAGTTGAGTCTCGCCCTGGAAGCGACGATGACCGGCACGTTCCCCGAGGCCGACCTGACCGAGCTGGACGAGCCGTTCGACCTGCGCACCGACCCGCACATCCGCGCCGGGCACATGGTGCTCTACGATATCTGCCGCTACTTCAACAAGGGCTTCATGGCCTGCAAGCGCGACCAGCCGATCTCCATGTTCGCCCAGGGCAAGGCCGCGATGATCGCCACCGGCAGTTGGGAGGCCGGCAGCCTGTACCGCCAGGTGGCCGGCGACTTCGAGATCATGGTTTTCGACTTCCCCGTCTCCCGGCCCGATCACCCGCTGTACGGCCCGTACCTGCGGATGCGGCCGACCGAGGCGGGGCAGCAGAGCGGCTTCCCGATGGGCGTCACCCGCTTCTCCAGGCACCCCGACGTGGCGCTGGATTTCCTGCACTTCCTCACCAGCCAGGAGATCAACGAGCAGCTCAACCGCCGCTTCCGATGGTTCCCCGCCATCAAGGGCACCGAGCCCGACCCCGTCCTGGCCGCGTTCGAGCCGAAGCCCGAGGGCATCTACATGGCCTACGGCAAGACGCACCTGTCGCCCGGGTCCGGCACCACGCTCAGCTACGAACAGGGCTTCGACGAGTACATCGGCCAGGACGAGCCAGGCAGGCAGCAGTACCGCGAGTTCGTCACCCTCTGCCGGGACGACCGCGACGCCTTCGTCAAGAAATACAAGGCGCTGGCCGAACGCTTCCTGGCCGTTCACGGCGAGGATCCGGCATCGTGCACGTACGAGCAGTTCCTGGTCATCTGGCGGCGGCAGCATTACCAGGCGTTCATCGACGCCTACGCCGCCGCCTACGAGCGGCAGGCGATGGACGACTTCGCCCGCTGGCTGGACGACGCCTACAGCGCCCTGGCCCGCAGTGAGACGGGCCTGGCCAACGCCCGCGCCGAGGCGGTCCGGCGGGGGCTCACCGACCGTCTCGACGAGGATATCCGTCGCAATCTCGCCGCCATCACCTTCGGCCAGGTCCAGCGGATCGTCCAGCGGGCCGAGGGGCGGATGCGGTATGAGCGGGTCCGGCGGGTCCTGGACGAACGGGCGAAGGCGACCGAGGAGGCGACGAAGTGAAGACGATCACGGTCTCGCAACTGCGCCACCACTGGAAGCTCTACCTGCTGCTGCTTCCGACGATGGCCTTCGTGCTGACGTTCTCCTACTTCCCGGCCGTCAGCGGCGTGTACCACAGCGTCTTCCGCTGGAACGGCGACGATATCGCCGAATACGTCGGGCCGGCCAATTTCCGCCGCGCCTTCACCGACCCGGTGCTGGTCAAGGCGTTCGGGATCGTCATGATCTTCATCGCCGCCAACCTCGTGAAGATGATCCCCTCGATCATCACCGCCGTGGTCATCCACCGCCTGGTGAGCGAGCGGGCCCGCTACCTTTACCGCGTGGCGTTCGTGATCCCGATGGTCATCCCGGCGATGGTCTGGCTGCTGGTGTGGAAGTATTTCTACGACCCCAATTACGGCGTTCTCAACGCGATCCTCAACGTCGAGGTCGGCGGCGTCAGCCTGCTGGGCGGCCTGAAGCAGCTGGACGTGGCCATGCCCCGCCTGGCCAACGCCGCCGCGCCGCTGCACAGCAGCGTGATCGACCCGGTGTTCGGCAGCGTATGGGGGCTGGGCCTGGCCGGGGTGATCGTGCTGGGTTTCGCCGCGGGGATCCGGCCGTTCTTCAAGCGCTATCTGCTGCTGATGCTGGGGGGGCCGGTGGCCGTGGTGGTCTTCGGCGCGGTGGGCTTTGATGCGTCGATGACGCCGTTCCTCCATGGGCCGGGCGTGCTCCGCGCGGCGGTCGTCCTGGTGCTCGCCGGCGGTGTGGTTCACGCCATCCGGCGGCGCGCGGGCCTGTGGCGGGGCGAGATCATCGGCTGGGTGGGCGGGTCGATGATCGTCCTGGCCGCGGCGTTGATCCTGCTGACGCGGACGTGGACCGAGCCGACCGGCGCCTTCGCGACCGGCAGCCCCAGTTGGCTGGGCCATTCCAAGCTGATCCTCCCGGCGCTGGTGTTCTGGGGGTTCCCCTGGGTGGGCGTCGTGTCGGTCCTGCTGTACCTGTCGGGGCTGAACAACATCGACCAGTCCACCTACGAGGCCGCGGACCTGGACGGGTGCGGGTGGTTCGGCAAGTTCACGCGGATCGAGCTGCCGCTGATCATGACGCAGGTGCGGCTGAACCTGGTGCTGATGGTCATCATGACCCTCAAGAGCTGGGGGCAGGTGTTCATCATCCTCGGCGACGGCGGCGGCCCCAACGGCGCGGCGATGCTGCCGGGGCTGTACATGTTCCGCAAGGCCTTCCGCGACATGGAGGCCGGCTACGCCTGCGCGATCGGGCTGCTGCTGTTCGGCCTGATCCTCGTGCTGACGCTGATCAACAACCGCTATATTCGGGTGGAGAAGTAATGGAAACCGGCGCCACCGGATCGCGCGTGACGCAAAGCCGTACCACCGAGCTGATCAAGCACGCCTTCGTCGTAGCGGTGCTGGCGGCGGCCTTCTACCCGCTGTACGTGATGGTGAACATCTCCTTCAAGACCAACAAGCAGTTCTATCAGAACCCCTACGGAACGGACTGGCCGCTGCACCCGGCGAACTACAAGGTCGGATGGGCGACGATCGGCGAGAGTATTCCCAATACCGTGTTCCTGGCGGTGACCTCGACGGCCGGCACGCTGACGGTGGCGGTGCTGGCGGCCTACGTGTTCGGACGGTTCAGGTTCCCCGGCAAGAACCTCGCCTGGTCGGCCCTGATGATTCTGATGCTCATGCCCGGGGTGGCCAACCTCATCCCGCTGTTCACGCTGCTGCGGGACCTGCGGCTGCTGAACACCTACACGGCCCTGGTGGTCACCGGCATCGCCGCCGGGCAGGTGTTCAACGTGTACATCCTGCGCAGCTATATCGAGGAAACGCCCGAGTCGCTCTTCGAGGCCGCCGAGATGGACGGCGCCGGCCACCTGCGGCAGATCTGGGAGATCGTCATCCCCATGAACGGGTCGATCCTGGCGACCCTGGCGTGCCTGATGTTCGTGCAGTCGTGGAACAATTTCCTGCTGCCCCTGCTGGTCCTGCGCGACCCCGGCAAGCTGCCCGCCGCCGTCGCCCTGTTCCGCCTGGAAGGGGCCTACGTCCGCGACTGGGGCCCGACGATGGCGGCGTACGCCATCTCCGCCGCTCCGCTGGTGATCCTGTTCCTGTTCACGATGCGCTTCTTCGTCCGCGGCGTCGGCGCCGGCGCCCTGAAAGAGTAGAGAGACCATGGCCGAAGTCGTCCTCAGCAACATCACGAAGATCTACCCCGGCAACGTCAAGGCCGTCGACCGGTTCGACCTGACGATCCGCGACGGCGAGTTCATCGTCCTGGTCGGGCCGTCCGGATGCGGCAAATCGACCACCCTGCGAATGGTCGCGGGGCTGGAGGACATCACCGAGGGGACCATCCGCATCGGCGACACGGTTGTCAACAACGTCCCGCCGAAGGACCGCGACATCGCGATGGTCTTCCAGAACTACGCGCTGTACCCGCACATGTCGGTCTACAAGAACATGGCCTTCGCGCTGAAGCTGCGCAAGTACCCCCGCGCCGAGATCGACCAGCGGGTCCGCGAGGCCGCGGCCATCCTGGGCATCCAGAACCTGCTGGAACGCCGCCCCAAGGCGCTCTCCGGCGGCCAGCGTCAGCGGGTGGCGGTGGGGCGGGCCATCGTCCGCAAGCCCATGGCGTTCCTGTTCGACGAGCCGCTCAGCAACCTCGACGCCAAGCTCCGCGTCGAGATGCGCGCCGAGCTGAAGCGCCTCCACCGCGCGCTCAAGACCACGACGATCTACGTCACCCACGACCAGGAGGAGGCGATGACGCTGGGCGACCGGATCGTGGTGATGGATGAGGGGCTCATCCAGCAGTGCGCCGGGCCGCTGGACGTCTACGCCGCCCCGGCCAACCGGTTCGTGGCCGGGTTTGTCGGCACGCCGCCGATGAACTTCTTCTCCGGCACCCTCGTCGCCGACGGCGGCGGGGTCTTCTTCGACGAGGGCACCGCCCGCCTGCGCCTGGACGACGCCCACGCCCGCGCCGTCGCCGATGACGTCGGCAGCCCGGTGGTCCTTGGCGTCCGGCCCGAGGCGATCGGCCTGGGGGCCGAGGGCCGCTTCGCCGGCGACGACAATGTCTTGACGGTCCACCTGCGGGTCGTCGAGCCGCTCGGCGAGAAGATGGACCTCCACGGCCGTACCGACGCCCACGACCGCGTCGTCGCCCGCGTCGACGCCGTCCGCGGCCTCAAGGGCGGCAGCGAGGTGCCCCTCCACTTCGACATGACCCGCGTCCACATCTTCGCCGACGAGCCCAACGGCGCCAACCTGACCCTCGACGCCGTCCAGCGCGACTGAGCGGTGCCCGCGGTGCAACGGCCCGTGCCTGTGGGGCGTCCGCGCCGCCGCTGGCATCGCTTTAGAGACGTTGGTATAATAGAAACTGGAGGCACCCGTTGCATCGTGGAGACGGCTGAGCCATGCGAGAGGGCACGCGGCAACGAAGGCGGCGGTCGGCGGCGGGGGGCGGTTTTACGTTGATTGAGCTGATGATCGTCGTGGCGATCATCGCCCTGCTGCTGAGCATCCTCCTGCCGTCGGTGCGCATGGCCCGCGAGATGGCCCGCCGGGCCGTCTGTGCGGGCAACCAGCACAACATCTACACCGCCCTGAGCCTGTACCTCACCAAGCACGATTGCCTGCCGTCGCTGACCCGTTCGCCCGACATCATCGTACCCCCCGAGGGCCAGGCCGGCATGACCAACGACCAACTGCGCAAGACCCCGTGGGACCTGTTCCCGGTGATCTATCACGTCAACAACCTCGGGGCCGCCCACAGCCACTTTACCAACTTCGGCGCGCTGTACGAGATGGGCTACGTCGACGATATCCGGCTGTTCTTCTGCCCGTCCCAGACGCACCCGGACTTCCAGTACAACACGATGACCAACCCCTGGCCCATCCGGGACCCCGAGCCGATCGAGGCGGATTTCAAGCGATGGAACCACGTGTTCAGCAGCTACGGCCGCCGGCTGGGACTGTCGAACATCAACCTCGATTTCGTCGCGCCCCAGACCGCCCTCGTCTCCGATGTCGCCATGTTCCCCTGGTACACCGCCACCCATCACGATGACGTCGGCTTCAACGTGCTCAAAGCCGACGGCGGCGTCGAGTGGAACGACGACCGCTGGTATCACACCCACTTTGAAGAATACGACGACTACGACTTCTTCGACGCTATCCGCCACTGCATCGACGTCTTCGACCGCCTCAGCGGCATCCGGCGATAAGGCTCGAGGGACGGCGGCGGCCGGCTTATTCCCCGTCGACCGCGAAGGTCTTCACCACCGGCCGGCCGTCGACGATCGTCACCGTCACGGCCCCGTCGTTGCTGGTGGCGAAGAACCGGCGGTGGACCGCGAGGGTTTCCAGGTCGCGCTCGGCGCCGTCACGGCGGGCGCCGGACGAGCGGATGACGATGGCGGGGTCGACGGCGTCGACGAAGGCCGCCACGGCGGTCTTGGCCGAGCCGTGATGGGGCAGGATCAGCACGTCGGCGGCCAGGGCCGACGGGTCGGTATCGAGCAGGAGCTGCTGGCCGAGCACCTCGATGTCGCCCGGCAGGAGGATGCGCACGCCGTCGCACTCGAGCCGCAGGACCAGCGATGCATCATTGGCGCTCAAGGCGCCGGCCTCCCCCGTCGCGGGCGGCCAGAGGCAGGTGACGGTGGTGTGGTCGTCCAGGCGGATGCGCCCGCCCCGCGCCAGGCGGCGATGGCGGGTGCCGCCGCGCTCGATGCCCCGGCGCAGGTCCCGGAGCGGTGCGGACGGCTCGGCGCCGGTGCCGAAGCGGGCGTGCGTGACCAGGACCGGCAGGCCCACGTCGCTCAGCAGGGGCGTCAGGCCGTTGTAGTGGTCGAGCTCCGCGTGGCTGATGAACGCCGCCGTCGGGGGCGGCCAGCGGCGGGTGCGCAGGCAGGGCCGCAGGACCTGGCCGTAGGGGTCGGGCAGCGAACGGCTGCCGGCGTCGAAGAGGTACGTGCGGCCGGACGGCGTCCGCAGCACGGAGCACATCCCGTCGGAAACGTCCAGCACGGTGAACGTTGCCGCCAGCGGCCGTGCGTAGGTCTGCGTGGCGGCGAGGATGACCGTCAGGCCCCCCATAGCGACGACCGCGGCCCAGGCCCGGGTCACTCTCAGCCGGCGATGGTGGGCCGCCGCCACGATCACCCCGGCCGCCATCCCCGCCGCCCAGGGCGGCACGGGCAGCAGTTCGATGCACGGGCCGAGCCGTCCCAGCCCCTCGGCCGCGGCGGTCAGCAGGTCGGTCAGGGCGTTCACGAAATCGCCCAGGCTCGCCGCCAGGTTCGGCAGCCACAGCGAACCGACGAGCTGCACGTAGCCGGTCACCAGCGTCACCGTCACGATCGGCAGCAGTGCCAGCGTGGCCAGCGGCGCCAGCGGGGTGAACACGCCGAAGTGGTACGCCACCAGCGGCGCCCCGGCCAGCCACGCGGCGACCGAAACGCTCACCAGGTTCGCCGTCAGCGGCAGCCCGACCCGCCACCAGGCCCGCCGGAAACGGTCATCGGGGCCGAACACCATCAACCCCGCACGGCTGAGCCAGCGGCCGAACAGCAGCCGGCGAACCGGGCTCAGCAGCAGGTAGATGCCGGCGACCACGCCGAAACTCAATTGGAAACCGGGGCGCAGCAGCTCGACCGGATCGGCCACCAGCAGCGCGATCGCCGCCGCCGCCAGGAGGTTCACCCCCGTCGCCGGACGACCCAGGATCACCGCCAGGCAGAAGCCCGCGGCCATGATCGACCCGCGCAGCACCGGCGTGCGGGGCTCGGCGATCAGCAAATAGCTCGCCAACAGGACCAGCACCACCCCCGCGGCCCACCGCGGCGACGTGCGGGCCAGCCGCAGCAGCCCGTACGCCAGGCCCAGCAGAATGCCCAGGTGCATGCCGCTGATGCTCAGGAAATGGGCGACGCCGGCGCGGACCATCGACTGCTGCAGGTCCCCCAGACGCGCGGGGCGATGCCCGAGTACCAGGGCCCCCAGGACCATTCGCCCGTGAGGTTCGGCCCCGGCCCCCAGCCGTCGCCCGGCGATCGCCCGCAGCCGCCACAGCAGCCGTGCGGGTCCGCCCGGCGGGGCCGACAGGGCCGTCACGGCCTGCGGCGCCTTGGCGGCGAGCTGCACGATTACCCCGTCGCGGTGGGCCTGGTCCCGCCGGTCCCACTGGCCCGGATTGCTCGCGCTGCCCACCAGCGAGAGCCACCCGGCGATCCGCACCCGCTGGCCGACGGCCGGATCGGTGGCATCGCCGTCGATGATCACCGCGACCCGTCCCCGGCACGGCCGGGGGCCCGAGCGGGTCGAAACCGTCTCGGCCGCCAGCAGATACCGCGTCACCGGCGGGCGCTCGTAGGCTTCGGTGGGTGTCGGCCGGCGGATCTCGCACTGCGGGACCGTCAGCACCCGCCCCGTCACGGTCGCCAGCGCCGAGCGGCCCGGCCGGCAGAAGCTCGCCAGGTGTCCGGACGGCAGGCGATGCCATGCCGCCGCCATCGTGCCCGCGCCCGCCAGGACGATCGCACCCGCCAGGGCGATCCGTCCCGCCCCGGGCGCCCGGCGGGCGAATCCCAGCGCCGCGGCCCACGCCGCGGCCGCGGCCAGCAGCCACAGCGACGCCGGCACGGGGACGTAACGCCCCGCGACGATCCCGCCCATCAGCAGCAGCGCCGCCGGAACCAGTGGGGCCGGCGCGGCGTGTTTCTCCGACGACGGTTCCATCGTCACCCCGGTCGTTCAAATGCGTACGTCGGGTGAGATGATACGACATAAGCCCCCGCGCCGCCACCGCCTGTCAGGCCAGCGAGATCGGGTCGACGTCGGCGATCAGTTCGGCGGGCAGATCGCGGCTCAGCTCGTCCATGAGGGGCCCCAGACGGTTCTGGATGGCGCCGGGCGTCGGGCAGATCAGCAGGACGTGGCGGCGGAACTGCTTGCGGATGCGGACGATCGGGGCGGGCATCGGCCCCATCATCGATACGCCCCGGCCGGGCGGGAACAGCTCCCGCAGTCGAGCGGCCAGGCGGTCGGCGGCCTCCTCGCAGCGGGTGGCGCTTTCGTGGCGGACCAGCAGGCGGACGAGCCGCCCGTAGGGGGGCAGGTGGAGCTGCTCGCGGAGGGGCAGCTCGTCGTCGGCGAAGCCGTCGTAGTCGTGCGTCACGGCCCGGCGGATGGCCGGCTCGTCGGCGTGCAGCGTCTGGACAATGACCTCCCCGCCGCGTTCGGCGCGGCCGGCACGGCCGGCGACCTGGACGATCAACTGGAACGTCCGCTCGGCGGCGCGGAAATCCGGGATCGACAGGGCCGTGTCAGCCGAGACGACGCCCACCAGCGCCACCCGCGGGAAGTCCAGCCCCTTGGCCACCATCTGCGTGCCCAGCAGAATGTCGATGTCACCGGCGCGGAAGCCGTCCAGCAGGCGGGCGAACTGGCCCGGTGTGGTCATGGTGTCGCTGTCCATCCGCGCGACGTTCGCCAGGGGGAACTTGCGGGCCAGTTCGTCCTCGATCCGCTGGATGCCCATGCCGAACAGCAGCAGCTTCTTCGAGCACGCCGGGCAGTACTCCGGCAGGGCGGCGGCGTGCTGGCAGTAATGGCACTGGGCCAGTTGAATCGCCTGGTGGTAGACCATCGCCCGCGAGCAGTCCGGGCATTGCATCTCCCACTGGCACGACGGGCAGAACACGAAGCTCGCGTAGCCCCGGCGGTTCATCAGCAGGATGACCTGCTGACCGCGGTCGAGGGCCCCGGCGATTCTGGCCGTCAGCGTCCGGCCGATCAGTTCGAGCTTCCCGGGCGTCAGATCCCGCCGCAGGTGGACGAGGGTCAGGTGGGGCATCGGCAGGCCCTTGACCCGTTCGCTCAGGCGGATGAGCGAATAACGCCCGCGACGGGCGTTCAGCAGGCTCTCCAGCGAGGGCGTCGCCGAGCCCAGCACGATCGGCACCCCGGCCAGGTGGGCCCGCTTGATGGCGA
Organism: uncultured Planctomycetales bacterium; assembly: GCA_964535025.1. Classification (GTDB taxonomy): domain Bacteria; phylum Planctomycetota; class Phycisphaerae; order SM23-33; family FEN-1343; genus JAAYZK01. Next base: position 7,881 of record CAZHRW010000288.1, on the reverse strand, counting down.
CGTCCCGCCCGTGGTAGCGCGGCGCGGTGTCCTGCTTGTAGGAGCCCTCGTGCTCCTCGTCGACGATGATGAGCTTCAGCGACCGGGTCGGGGCGAACACCGCCGAGCGGGGGCCGACCACGACCGAGGCGTGCCCGTCGCGGATCTGCTGGTGGTAGAACGCCCGCTGAGCGTTGGTCAACTGCGAGTGCAGCACCGCCACCCGCGGCAGCCGTCCGACGAGCCGCTGGAGCGTCTGGGTTGCCAGGGCGATCTCCGGTGCCAGGAGGATCGCCTGGCCCCCGTCGGCGATCGCGGCGCGGATCGCGCGGATGTAGACCTCGGTCTTGCCGCTGCCGGTTACCCCGTACAGCAGCAGGGGCGCAAAGCCGGTGCCCAGACGGCCGACGACGGCGTCGACGGCGGTCTGCTGGTCGGCGTTGAGTTCGATCGCGTCGGCGACGACGGTGTCGGTGAGGTCCTCGAGCACCACCGGCCGCGTGTCGGTCGTGATGAGCTTGCGGGCGAGCAGGCGGCGGACGGTGTCGGCCGCTGCCTGGCTGTGGCGGCGGAGGTGCTCCAGGGGGACGGTGTCGATGCCCTGCTTGCGGGCCTCGAGCAACTCGTCGAGGATCTGCCGCTGCCGAACGCCCAACTGCCGCGGCCAGTCCTCGCGAGCGGAGGCGAGGCGGACGATCGTCTCGACCTTTGTCGGATGTTTGCCGACGGCCGAGGGAACCATCGCCGGCAGGACCAGCCCCAGCGGGGTGAGGTAGTACTCGGCGATCCACCGCGCCAGCTCCAGGTCCAGACGGTCGAGTTGGGAGGTCGTGTCGACCCGCTCGGCGACGACCTTGAGCGCCCGCGCGGTGCGGGGCTGTCCCACGCGAACCACGAACCCCGCGGTGGGGCGATTGCCCCGCCCGAACGGCACCCGCACCCGCTGGCCGACCTGCGGCGCCGGCCACCCGGCCGGCCAGGCGTAGTCGTAGTCGCCCCAGACGTTCGCCGCCACCGCGATGCCCACTGTCGCGGCCGGCGCGTCAGGCGTCTGTTCGGTATCGCCGTGGAAGAGCGTTCCGGGGTGTCGATCTGTTGGGGCCATGGCCTCCATCCTAGCCGGGCGGGCCGGAAAATCCAACAGGAGCCGAACCGGGCGGGACGGGGCGGTGGGGCTCCGCCTGTCCATTGGCACGGCATGCACGCCGGCGGCGTCAGCCGTCCATTGTGTCCATTCAGTCCATTTCGCCCCCCTCGCCCCGACTTTTTCAATCGCCTGGAAAAACCCCGCTTGCATCGGTTCGGCCGGTTTGGCTAAACTGCCGACAGGGTGGTCCGTGGGGGCCGCCAGACTGTCGACAGACGAGGAGTGGACAATGGCTTACAAGATTACGGATGCTTGCGTGGCTTGCGGTGCTTGCGTGGATGCCTGCCCGGTCGAAGCGATCAAAGAAGGCGATCCGAAGTACAAGATTGACCCTGACGTATGCATCGACTGCGGTTCGTGCGTCGACGCCTGCCCGTCCGAGGCGATTGTCGAAGCCTGACCCGCAAGCGCACAACCGTCAGGCCGCACGTGATCATCCGGTCACGTGCGGCTTTTTCATTCATTGATTCAGATCACCCCGACGCAATCCCGCCCTCGCCCATCAGGATGCTCAGCAGGGTGCGTTGGAAGTGGAGGCGGTTTTCCGCCTCGGCGAAGACGGTCTCGGCGTGGGCGTCCATGACCGACGCGGTGATCTCGCTGCCCCGGTAGGCTGGCAGGCAGTGCATGACGATCGCGTGGTCGGGCGCGGCGGCCATCAGGGCATCGTTGACCTGGAAGGCGGCGAACGCCCGCCGGCGGGCCGCCTTCTCGGTCTCCTGGCCCATCGACGTCCAGGTATCGGTATACACTACGTCCGCGTCGCCGACGGCCTCGCGGGGGTCGTGCGTCATGCGGAAGGATGCGTGTCGGCAGGTGACCAGCAGCCGATCGACGAAATCGCTCGGCAGGCTGTAGTCTTCCGGGCAGGCCAGCGTGAAGTGCATCTTCAGCTTGCACGCCAGCGTCGCCAGGCTGCGGGCGACGTTGTTGCCGTCGCCGATGAATGCGATGGTGCGGCCGTCCAGGTCGCCGAAGTGCTCGCGGAGGGTCATCACGTCGGCCATGGCCTGGCAGGGGTGGCTGTAGTCGGTCAGCGCGTTGATGACGGGCACGGGGCTGAACCGGGCGAGCTGTTCGACGTGGTCGTGGCTGTACGTTCGGGCCATGATCCCGTCGCACATCCGTCCCAGGACGCGGGCGATATCTTCGACCGGCTCGCGGCTGCCCAGGCCGATGTCGGCCTGCGTGAGGTAGATCGCGTGGCCGCCCAGGTGCGTCATGGCCGCCTCGAAACTGACCCGGGTGCGCAGCGAGGGCTTCTCGAAGATCATCGCGAGCGTTTTGTTCGTCAGCGTCCGGACGAGTCGCCCGGCGCGGAATTCGGCTTTGTCGGCGAGGGCCCGCTCGAGCAGGCCGGTCAACTGGGCGTCGGTGAAATCGGCGATATTGATGAAGTCCTTCATGCGTCTATTCCTGCGCGGGTTGCAGCCGCGAATCACGTGTGGATCAGTGTCCCGACGCCCCGTTCGGTGAAGATCTCCAGCAGCAGGGCGTGGGGGTAATTACCGTCGATGATGTGGGCGCGCCGCACGCCGGCGTGAAGCGCCCGCAGACAGGCCTCGACCTTGGGCATCATGCCCCCGGCGATGACGCCGACGTCGATCAACTCGCGGATCCGCGCCTCGTCGGCGTCGGTGACGACCGTCGCCGGATCAGCCGGGTCCAGGCGGATGCCGTGCGTGTCGGAGACGACGACGAATTTCTCCGCGCCGATCGCGGCGGCGACCTCGCCGGCGGCGGTGTCGGCGTTGCAGTTGAGCTTCGCCCCCGCGGGACTGATGGCGATCGGGGCGATCACGGGGATCGTGTCGGCGGCGCAGAGCAGGTCGATCAGCGGGGCGTTGACATGGGTGATCGTGCCGACCAGGCCGATGTCGATCCGCTTGCGTTCCCCGTCGGAAAGGAAGAGCTTCTCGCCGAACAGGACGCAACTGGACAGGCTGTGCAGGCCCATGGCCTCGGCGCCCATCGCGCGGATCCGCTCGCACAGCGCGTCGTTGATGGTGTGCACGAGGACGTCCTCGACGATCGCCAGCGACCGCTGATCGGTGTAGCGGCGGCCCTGAACGAACTGGACCTCCAGTTGGGCCTCTTCCATCGCCGCGCTGATCGCCTTGCCGCCGCCGTGCACGATGACGGGGCGGATGCCGACGGTGCTCAGGAACACCACGTCGCTGAGCATGTCGGCGACGGCCTGGGTGTTGTCCATCATCGACCCGCCGCACTTAATGACGACGATGCGGTTGCGGAATCGCTGGATGTACTCCAGCGCCTCGGTCAGCACGTGCGCTTTGGCGATGGCTTCTTCCATCATGCCCGTTCTCCTGCGGGAAAGCGAATCACTCTACCGGGGGTCGGCGGCCCTGTCAAGGCAGGCCGCGAGCCGCCAGCGATGCGGACATCGCCAGCAGAAAGACACCCGGCGGCGACGGTCGGCGGCTCAGCGGCGGCGGTGCAGAGCCAGGCCGCCGGCCGCCAGCAGCGCCAGGCTGACCGGTTCGGGGATCGCGGCGGCGCCGAAGTTGCGCTTGAGCGAGCCGAAGTCGTCCAAATCGATATCGCCGTCGACGTCGAAGTCCCCGTCGGTCCACCAGCCGCCGGTCCCGAAGTTCCGCTTGAGGATCGCGAAGTCGTCGAGGTCGACATCCCCGTCGCGGTCGGCGTCGCCGGGGGTAAGGGAGGCCAGGAGGGTCTCATAGCGCAGCAGGGCCTCGAGGAAGTACGCATCGCCCCAGATCACGCCCGCGTCGACGCCGACGTCGTCGTTGTAGTTGTAGGTTCCGTGCAGGAGGAGGGCGCGGCTGGACGTCCCGGCGGCGAGGTAATCGCCTCCGGCCAGGGACGCCAGCGTGGCCTCGGCGGTGTCGATGTAACGGGTCCGGTCGGCCCCGTCGACGTAGCCGGCCAGCTCCAGCAGGGCCGACGCGGCGATCGCCGCGGCGGAGCTGTCGCGGGGGGTCAACGGGCGGGCCGGCGCGTCGAAGTCCCAGTAGGGGACGCGGTCGGCCGGCAGGTGATCGATGTACCAGTCGGCCATCAACCGAGCGGTGTCGAGGAACTGCGGATCGTCGGCGTAACGGTAGGTCATCGTGAAGCCGTAGATGCCCCACGCCTGGCCGCGCGACCACGTGGACTCGTCGTGGAGGCCCTGGTGCGTGCGGTAGGGGTCGGGCTCCCCGGGCCGTGCGGCCGGCAGGCCGGTGATGGGGTCGAAGTCGACCACGTGATAGCTGCTGCCGTCGTCGCGCACGTGCTCGCGGGCCGTGGTGATCGCGTGCTGGACGGCCATGTCGGCGTGGCTGGACGGGCCGCCGTTGGCGGCCGACCAGAACAGCAGTTCGAGGTTCATCATGTTGTCGATGATGACGGGGAAGGGCTCCTGGAAGTCCCAACTCTTGATCGCCCCGACGTTGGCGTTGTAGCGGGTGGCCAGCGACGCCGCCGCCTGCAGGTTGATGCTCTTGTAGGTGGGGTTGCCCGTGAGCGTGTAGCCGTACCCGAAGCTCTCATGAAGCATGAAGCCCAGGTCGTGCGTGTCGGTCTCGTAGCGTTCGGGTGCGATGGGGCTGGTCCGCGCCTCGGCCCTGGTGCGCCACGTGGGGTCGCCCGTCCGCTCGTACATGGCCCACAGGCTCATGGGGAAGAAGCCGCACGTCCACGCGCGATACGACGGGATATCCCACGAGCCGTCGGCCTCCGTGTAGTGGGGGTAGCTGCCGTACGGCAGGGCACTGTGCGTCGCCGCCAGTTGTCCGGCGGCGAAGGCGAACGCGGCTTCCACGTCCACGGGTTGGGCCGGCGCCGGCATCGCCGCGACCAGCAGGGCCACGGCCGTCGCCATCAGCGTACTTGGTCGCATGGTTTCGTCTCCTCCAGCGAAGGCGGGTATGTCTACACAACCACCTATTATAACGGAGGATGAGGCCGACGACACCGTGAAATCCCTCGCTGTGGCCGCCTTGACGGACGGGCGGGAATGTGCTCCACTGGCACGCCCGGTCCGGTGTCATTGAGGAGATAATGGATGAGTGCCTACGACGCCCTGACGGCGAAACACGACCTCGACTACGAGGGGTTGATCAGCAATCTGCTCATGAAGGGCACGCCCCCGCGCGCCTATCACATGGAATTGTTCCAGGACGCCGAGATTCGAGACGCCATCGCCGAGCGGTTCGGCCTCGCCGACGACCTGGACCCGGACGACCCGGCTTACGAGAACAAGCGCTACCTCGCCGTCCAGCGGTTCTGCGGGTTCGACTACGTCCGCGTAGGCATCGACGACCTGGTCATGCCCCTGCACAAGACTGCCGTCGCCGACACCGCCGATCTCGCCCGCAGCAGCGGACGGCATTACCAGGACGAGCACACCGGCCCGGTCATGAGTTGGGACGACTTTGCCGCCTACCCCTGGCCCGACCCGACCGCGCCGGGGGTGACCCGCCGCCTGGAGTGGTTCCAGGAGAACCTCCCCGACGACATGTGCATCGTCGGCTCCGGCGGGTTGGGGCATTTCGAGGAGTTGCTCACCTGGCTGATGGGCTACGAAACGCTCTGCTACGCCCTGTTCGACCAGCGGGACCTCGTGGCGGCCATCGCCGACAAGCTGCTGGAGATCTACCGCGTCTGCACCGAACGCATCCTGCAGTTCGACCGGGTCAAGCTCATCTGGGCCAGCGACGACATGGGCTTCAAGACCGGACTGATGATCTCCCCCGACGACACCCGCCGGTTCGTCCTACGCGGCCACAAGGAACTGGCGGCGATGAGCCACGCCGCCGGACGGCCGTACCTGCTGCATTCCTGCGGGAATCTCCACGACATCATCGACGACCTCATCGACGACGTGAAGATCGACGCCAAGCACAGCTTCGAGGACACCATCGAGGACGTCCGCCAGCTCAAGCACACCTACGGCCGCCGCATCGCCCTGATCGGCGGGATCGACGTCGACTTCCTTTGCCGCGCCGACGAGCCGGCCATCCGCCGGCGGGTCCGCGAGACCCTCGACATCTGCATGCCCGGCGGGGGCTACTGCCTGGGCACCGGCAACAGCGTCGCCAATTACATCCCCCTCGACCACTACTTTGCCATGGTCGACGAAGGCTGGCGCTGGGGGGCGTAGCGCCTTGACCGCCGGCCCCGAGGAAGCGATAGCGCGGCCAGGGCCAGCAGGGCGATGGTGGCGGGCTCCGGGACGATGCTGAACTGCCCGCTCCGCATATTGTAGGCAACCATGCCGGCGTCCACGTGGAGGACCTGGAGGCTATCGAACGCCCCAGAGAACTCGGAAGCTGTCAGGAACGTATAGACGTCGCCGGGGCGCGGGTTCGGGAGATCCAGGAAGTTCAGCGTCAGCGTTCCGCTCAGCCGGGCCTCGCCCGTAACGTCCAAGAGATCGCAAGAGTCAGCGCCGGGTGCCCCGTCTCGAACGAAGATCATCAACATGCCGCTGGCGGCCTGTTCGTAGTCGCCCTCGACGCGCAGTGAGGACCGCAGCCATCCGTGCATGAACACATCGGCCCGGATCGTTCCCCCGCCTCCGTCCCCAATCAGTCCCCCTCCGTCAGCGCCGACCACAAGTTGCCGACCCTGGCCCAGGGATATCGCTGCGCCATCGGTCACCTTGAGGGACCCGTCGAGGTAGGTGGAATCGTAACACTCCAGTTCGGACCCGGCACCCGTCACTTCGACCATGGAGCCGTCCAGGAAGCCGGTATCCCACGCGAAAACGTATGCCCCATTGGTGATCTGGAATTGGCCCAGCCTTCGAACCACCAGACTGTCCGCCAGGAGGCTGCCCTGGCTGTGCACGTAGGGCACATACGGACCGCCCACGTCGATGTCCCAGTACTGCAGGGCCAGGTCGCAGGTCGAGTCGAGGGGCGGGTGGAAGCGGTCCAGTGTGAAGACCGTTGCGCCGATCGTGTATTCGATGTCCAGAAACCCATCCCAGGCGCTGGGAACCAGCACGGCATAGACCTGCCCCGACTGCAGTTCGGTCACGGGCTGCCTATCCAGCCCCGTGGCCAGACTGACCAGCGGCGGCTGGAACCCATCCATGGGCCCGTAGGACAACCGCATGTCCTTCACCTCGGTGGTGCGGGCCCCGCTGACGAGCAGCACATCAAAACCCGGAAACGTGTATCCGTCCGGCGTCCACGTGCGCAGGCTGATGGCGGGGCACTCTCCCCGCGGGTTCATAAACAGGTCCGCCGCGTCGAAATTCGTCAACCCCGAAGCGTAGGGCCCGCCGACCAGGTCCGGTATCCGCGGGGTCATCGCGCCCCCGGTGTATGCGTTGGCCACCCAGAGGCCGGCCGTCTCGCTGGGTCCCACGGCCCGAGTCCCCCAGCCGGGGGTGCCTGTCAGTCCTCCAGCGTCGTGGCACAAGGCCAAGTGCCCGTCGCTGCCGGGTTGGCCGCCGGCGCCCCCCGTGGCAAGGATATCCGCCTGCACCTTCAGCACCGGGGCGGCAAGCTTCACCATGCCGCCGGCCCCGCCGCCGCCGGTACCTCCACTGCCGCCCACGCACCCCGCACCGGCTGCGCCGCCATTGCCGCCGTCGCCTCCCTGACCTGCCGCGTCGGCCTGATGGCCCTGCTGGCCGGGTCCACCGGGACGAATCAGCCCCGTCGGGTAAGAGCGCGTCCCCGCCTGCCCGTCGCCGCCTTCGGCGCGGAACTGGACATCCTCAGCCAGTGTCTCGATGCGCCCCAGGGCCACCAACTCGATAGCGCCCCCGCCGGAACCGC
>CAZHRW010000287.1:0-12432 GCA_964535025.1 uncultured Planctomycetales bacterium | reverse complement strand
GTCGACGCCGGCGGATGTGTCGTCGCCGGGGCCGTCGGGGGCGAGCGATGGGTCGTCGTCGGGGCCATCTTCGTCGGCGTCGACGCGGGGGGTGGCGACCTCTTGTTCTTCATCGACGCCATCGGCGGGGCCGTCGTCGGCGCCGCCGCCGATGACGGCGCGGGCGCGGGCGTTGGCGCGGGCGCGGGCGATGGGCGGGGCGCTGGTGCGGGATCCGGTGTATCAGCAGTTGAATGCGGCACTTCGGGAACTGGTGCGGACGTTCAAGCCGGGGGCGAGGTTCCTGTCGGAACGGCAGATCAGCGATCGGTTCGAGGTGAGCCGTGCGACGGCGAACAAGGCGCTGTCGAACCTGGTGATCGAGGGGGTGCTGCGGTTCCGCAAGGGCATCGGGACGTTCGTGGCGGCCCGGCCGATGGACTATGACCTGCAGTCGCTGGTGAGCTTCACCGCCCGGGCCCGCGCCGCCGGCCGGACGCCGACGACCCATGTGCTGCACCTGGCGACGCTTAACGCCGCCGACGCCCCGCCCGCCGTCCGCCGGGCACTGAGGGCCGACGGCCGCACGCCGCTGGTGTACGTCGAGCGGCTGCGCCTGGCCGATGAGGTGCCCGTGATCCTCGAGCGCCGCCACTTCCTGGCGCGGCCGGCGCCGTCGGCGGGGTGGGTGCCCGCCGCGGAGTCGTCCCGGCCGCCTCGGCGCGAGCCGCCGGCGCCGCTGACGCGGGCCGAGCTGCGGGGGTCGCTGTACGAGCTGTGGACCGAGCGGTTCGGCCTCGACATCGCCGGCGCCGACGAGACGATCCGGGCGGTGACCCTCGACGCGACCGACGCGCGGGCGCTGGAAGTGCCGGTCGGCGCCGCCGCGCTGGCCGTGGTGGCGACGGGATATCTTGCAGGGGGCGAGCCCTTGTGGTACGAACGTACGCTGTACCGCGGGGACGGGTATTGCTTCCGCCACCGCAGCGGGCCGGTGGTCCGGCCGGCGGTCGGTATGCTGGTGGACGGGCCAGCCGAGGAGATGTAGAGCGATGAAGCCGCTGCCCCTGGCCGTTCAACTGTACACCGTGCGCGAGCAGGTCGCGCGGGACTGGGTCGGTACGTTGCGGCGGATCGCGGCGATGGGCTACGCCGGCGTCGAGTTGTGGTTCCGCGACTGGATCGACGTCGACCAGTTGAAGCGCGAAACCGAGGCCGCCGGCCTGGCGGTCGTCGGCGCCCACTTCCCCTTCGCCCGCATGCGGGAGGGCATGGTCGATATCGCCCGCTACCTGACTGCGCTGGGCTGCACCGACGTGGCGGTGCCGGCGATCCGGCCGCAGCCGACGTCGTCGGACGACTGGAAGCGGGCGGTCGACGAGGTCGCCGCGATCGCCGACCGCTGCGCCGAACTGGGGCTGCGGCTGAGCTATCACTGCCACTTCGACGAATTCGACGGCCGCGTCGACGGCGTCGAGGCGTTCGAGTACATCTTCGCCGCGATCGGGGCCGACCGGCTGAAGCTGGAGCTCGACACGTTTTTCGCCGCCGCCCGGGGCAAGGACGTCGCGGCGCTCCTGCGCCGCTTCGCCGGCCGCGTGCCGCTGCTGCACGTGAAGGACCAGGCCGCGGGGACCGAGGCCGACCCGGCCGACACGGTGGTCGGCGACGGCGTGATCGACTGGTCGGCGGTGCTGGCGGCGGCCGCGTCGGCGGGCGTCGAGTGGTATATCGTGGAGCAGACCACCGAGCCGGACGACGCCCTGGCTCACCTGGCACGAAGCTATGATTACCTGAAGGCGCTTTTCAACGAGAGGCAGGGATGAGCGACCTGTACGCCGGCGTCGACCTGGGGGGGACGAACATCACCTGCGCGCTGGCCGACGGCGCCGGGACGGTCGTGGCGATGCGCAAGGAGCCGACTCGCTCGGCCGAGCCGGCGGAGCGGGTGCTGGCGCGGATCGCCGCGATGGTGCGGGAGCTGGCCGACGAGGCCGGCCGTACCCCTGCGGCGGTGGGGATGGGCATTCCGGGGCTGGTGGATCGCGAGCGGGGCGTGACGACCTTCCTGCCGAACTTCCCCACCCACTGGCCGGAGGTGCCCGTCGGCGAAATCCTTGGCGGGCGGTTGGGCTGCGAGGTTTACATTCTCAACGATGTGCGAACCGCCACGCTGGGCGAGCTGACGTTCGGCAAGGGCGCCGGCGTCGCGGGCCTGTCGATGGTCTTTTTCGCCGTCGGCACGGGCATCGGCGGGGGCGTGGTGATCGACGGGCGTCTGCGGCTGGGGCCGCTGGGGGCCGCGGGCGAGTTGGGCCATCACACGATGCTGCCCGGCGGGCCATTGTGCGGGTGCGGCAACCGGGGCTGCCTGGAGGCCCTTGCCGCCGGGCCGGCCCTGACCGCCGAGGGCGTTCGCCTGATGCTCTCGGGCATGGCGCCGAGGCTGTGCGACCTGGTTGACGGGGACGGGGGGAGGGTGACGACGCGGGAAATGGCCGCCGCGGCCGCCGCGGGCGACGCGCCCGTCCGCGACGCCATCATCCAGGCGGGACGGTGGCTGGGGTACGGCGTGGCCAACGTCGTGGTGACGGTGCACCCCGAACTGGTCGTGCTCGGCGGCGGGGTCGCCGAGATCGGTCCGCTGTACCTTGAGACGGTCGAACAGACCATGCGCAACACGGTCGGCATGTTCCCCACCGACGGGGTGCGGGTGGAGAAATCCGCCCTGGGCGTGCAAGCGGGGATCCTCGGGGCCGTCGCCCTCGCCAGGGCCGGCGGCGACGTTTGAAACGGAAAGGACGACGGCCATGGACTACACGTACGACGACATCGCCAAGATGATCGATCACTCCCTGCTGAACCCCACGCTGACCGCCGACAGGCTCGACGAGGGCATCCAGGTCGCCCTGGACTACAACGTCGCCAGCGTGTGCATCCTGCCGTACGCGCTGAGCCACTGCTCCAAGCGGCTGTCCGGCAGCACGGTCAAGGCGTCGACCACGATCGGCTTTCCCCACGGCGGGCACACCACGGCCGTCAAGCTCGCCGAGGTCCGCCGCGCGGTCGCCGACGGCGGCGAGGAGCTGGACATGGTGGTCAACATCAGCCAGGTGCTCAGCGGCGCGTGGTACTACGTCAAGACCGAGATCAAGTCGATCGTCGAGCTCGCCCACGGCGAGGGCCGGAAGGTCAAGGTCATCTTCGAGAACTGCTACCTCAACGACGCGCAGAAGATCCGCCTGTGCGAGGTCTGCGGCGAGGCGGGCGCCGACTGGGTGAAGACCTCCACGGGGTACGGCTCGGGCGGGGCGACGATCGCGGACCTCAAGCTGATGCGCGAGCACGCGCCCGAGCCCGTCCAGGTCAAGGCCGCCGGCGGCGTGCGCGACCTCGATAAGCTCCTGGAGATCCGCGCCCTGGGCGTCTCCCGCGTCGGGGCCAGCCGTACGACCGACATCCTCGACGAGTGCCGGCGGCGGCTGGACGCGCGGGCCGACGGGGACACACAATGACCTCCTTCCCGTTGCCCGACCACCACGACGGCTCGCCGATGCTCGCCCTGCGGGCGGCGATCCTCGCCTCGCCGCCGGCGGTCGCGTCGCACCGGGCGGCGGTGTTCACGCGGGTGTGGCAGGCCCACGAGGGTGCGCCGTGGATCGTCAAAAAAGCCCTGGCGCTGCGGGAGTATTTCCGCACGGTCCCGCTCTATCTCCGCGAGCACGACCAGCTGGCCGGGTCGATCTCCGAAACGCCCGGCGCGATGCCGGTCTTCGTCGAGTTGGGAATCGCCGAGAACAACATCTACACGGGCGAGAACCCCGAGCGGGCGGGCTACCTCCGCGGCCGCGTCGATCCGGCGATCGACGCCTATTGGGCCGACCGCAACCTGTGGGGGCGCTACCGCGCCTACGAGCGGACCGTCCGCGGGCGCGAGGTGGAGCGGACCGAGACGGCGTCGTACAAGTTCATCTCCAACCAGGGACACCTGAGCCCGAGCTACCGCGAGGTGCTCGACATCGGCCTGCCGGGGCTGCTGGGGCGGGTGCGGGCGCGGCGCGACGGGGAAATCGACCCGGTCAAGCTGGAGTTTCTCGCCGCCGCCGAGCTGTCGCTGGAGGGGCTGATCGACTGGGCCGGGCGCTACGCGGCGTTCCTCACCGCCCAGGCCCCGGCGGGCGACGACGCCGCCCGGCGGGCCGACCTGGCCGAGATGGCCCGCATCGCCGACGTGCTGACCCGCCGGCCGCCGGAGACGTTCCGCGAGGCGATGCAGTTGATCTGGCTGATCCACCAGGCGATCCACATCGAGGGGCACGGCTACTCGAACACGCCCGACCGGCTCGACCAGATCCTCCTGCCGTTCTACCGCGCCGACATCGCCGCCGGGCGGTTGACCGAGGAGCAGGCCCTCACGCTGTGCGAGAACTTCCTGCTCAAGCAGCGGGACAACAGCTTCTGGGGCAACGAGCACAACCTCACGCAGGGGCTGGTCGTCGGCGGCTCGGCCCCCGACGGGACCGACCAGACCAACGAGCTGTCGTGGCTGTTCATCGCCGCGACCGGGGCGATGTCGGTGCCCGAGCCGCTCGTGTGGGTGCGGTACCATCCGGGGATCGATCCGGACTTCTTCGACTTCTGCCTCCAGACGCTGGCCGGCTCGACGTGCTTCCCGCTGATGATGAGCGACACGGCGGTCCCGGCGATGTTCATGGCGGCCGGGGTCTCGCGCGAGGACGCCTTCGACTACGTCGCGTGCGGCTGCAACGAGCTGGGCATCCCGGGCAAGGCGTATTTCAATCCCGCGGCGTCCGTGGGCTACCTGCCGGCCCTGGAGGCGGCCCTGACCCGCGGGGCCGGGTACGCCGGCGCGCGGGACGAAGACCCCACGCTGCCGGACCCGGCGACATTGGCGACGTTCGACGCGTTCGCCGACGTGGTGGCGACGGTCATGCGACGGCAGATCGAACGCACCTACGCCGAGGGGCTGGCGGTCCTGCGGGCCCAGATGCGGTGGGGGCAGACGCCCCTGACGTCGTGCTTCTTCGACGGCTGCGTCGACCGCGCCGCGGACATGACCGCCGGCACCACGTACAACATCCTCTCCTGCGGCGGGGCCATGTTCGCCAACATGGTCGACTGCCTGGCGGCGATCCGCGAGGTGGTCTACGAGCACCGCGACGCCACGCCGGCCGACATCGCCGCCGCCTGCCGCGACAACTTCGTCGGCCACGAGGCGCTCCGCGCCAAGCTCCTGGCCGCGCCCAAGCACGGCAACGACGACCCGCGCCTGGCGGACCTGGTCCGGCGTCTCGAGCGGATGCGCGACGAGCCGCTCAAGGATGTCTGTCGCGACCCGCGGGACGGGGCGCGGTTCGTCAACTCGCACGTCGTGCGTTCCAGCCACATTCGCGCCGGGCGGGTCACCGGCGCCACGCCCGACGGCCGTCCGGCCGGCGCGCCGCTGGCGCCGTCGGTGGCGGCGTCGACGGGGACGGAACGGCGCGGGCCGACGGCGCTGCTGAACTCGGTGGCGATGCTGGATCCCGTCGCCAGTTGGCAGGGGGGCTACAACGTCAACCTCCGCCTGTCGCGCCGGCTCCTGACGGACCCGGCGACCCGCCGGAAGGTCCACCAGATGCTCGCGGCGTACTTCCGTCGCGGCGGGCAGGAACTACAGATCAACGCCGTCGACAGCGACGTCCTCCGGGCCGCCCAGACCGATCCGGCCGCTCACCGCGACCTGGTGGTCCGCGTGGCGGGGTTCTCGGCCTTTTTCGTGAACCTCGATCATGACACCCAGGAGGAGATCATCGCGCGGACGGAGCACGGGGTGTGAGATGACCGCCGGCGAGATCCGTGACCACGGCGGCGACCTCGCGCGGGTCGGCACCGTGCTGAACATCCAGCGGTTCGCCCTCCACGACGGGCCGGGGCTGCGGACGACGGTGTTTCTCAAGGGCTGCCCGCTGCACTGCGCGTGGTGCCAGAACCCCGAATCGATCGCGCCCCAGCCGCAGATCCTCTACGCCGCCGCCCGCTGCGTCGGCTGCCGTGCGTGCGAGACGGCCTGCCCGCAGGGCGCTCATCGCTTCGACGGCGGCGCCCACGTCTACGACCGCGCCCGCTGCGTGTGCTGCGGGGCGTGCGTCGACGCGTGCCCGACCGAGGCGCTGGAGCTGGCCGGACGGGCCCAGTCGGTCGGCGCCGTGCTCGACGAGGTCGAGCGCGACGTTCCCTATTACGCCGCCGGCGGCGGGGGGCTGACGATCTCCGGCGGCGAGCCGCTCGCCCAGCCGGCGTTCACCGCGGCGCTGGCCCGCCAGGCTGCGGCGCGAGCCCTGCACACCTGCCTGGATACGACGGGGGTCGCGCCGTGGACGGACCTGCAGCCGCTGGTGGGGGTGGTGGACCTGTTCCTCTACGACATCAAGCTGCTCGACGACGCGGCCCACCGCCGCTGGACGGGCGGGGGCAACGCGCTGCTCCTGGCGAACCTCGATCGCCTCGTCGCCGCCGGCGCCGTCGTCGAGCTGCGCTGCCCGATCATCCCGACCGTCAACGACACCGACGAACACCTCGACGGCCTCGCCCGCCTGGTCGACCGCCTCGGCGGCCGCGCGGCCTGCGCGATCCTGCCGTACCACACCATGGCCCGGTCCAAGTACGAACGGCTCGGCCTGACGCCGCCGCTGGGCGAGGTGCCCTCCCTGCCGGACGAGCGGGCTCGACAGTGGGTCGAGGCGCTGCGGCGGCGTGGCGTCGAGGCCCATATGTAAAGGCGTTCCCGACTTCATCACCGCCGACGTAGACCTGTGACTACCGTCGCCTGGGCGGCTGGATCATCAGCGCCTCGCAGATGCGCTCGACCTCGCGGTCGCTGGTCGTACCGTCCGGGCGGGTCTTCTTGAGAAGGTACGCCTGGCCGCGACTGGGGCCGTCTTTCCACTCGAAGGACATGTCGGCGTGGAGGTCCATCCCGCCGGTGTCGTGGAGGTCCCACAGAGCCCCCAGGCCGCGCACGGCATACAGGACCGTGACCGGGTCGGCGACGTGGCGATCCTGGCAGGCGCCGCCGAAATAGCACTCGTAGGCGATGCGAACGGGGTTGTCGGCCGGCGTCTCGGCCAGGCGGGCCCCGGCGGTCAGGCCGCTGGGAACCGAGCCGACCTCGCGGCCGACGAAGACGACGGGGCGGGGCCAGTGGCGGACGGCGTAGTACGTCGCTTGGGGATCGACCAGGAAGTTCGCGTTGCCCAGGGACAGGTCGTCGCGCGCGGGGCTGCCGATGAAGTTCCCGCCCATGCACACCCAGCGGTCGACCTTGCGCCGCACCAGGGCGATGCCGCCGGGGCGGGTCAGCACCGCGGCAACGTTCGTGTGGTAGCCGATTGTCACCAGCGTGACGCCGTGATCGTCCGAGGCGCTTAAGAGCTTGCGATAGAGGTCCACCACGTCTTCGGCGTCTTCGGCCCGCTTCAGCGGGTGGTCGCAGCGTTCGGCGACGGCCTGGGTGTAGCGGGACGGCCGCAGGGGAGCCTCGCCGGCCGGCGCGCCGATGGGAGTGTCCCCGCGGCCGTACCAGGCGTTAATGGCGCTGATCGTCTGGGGCGTATAGGGGTTCCTGCCGCACGTGCCGACCGCCATGATCTCGGCCTCGCCGTGGTCGGCCAGCGCGTGGAGCACCGCCAGGGCGGCCGCGTCGTCGCAGTCGCCGTCCATGTCCGTGTCGAGAATGACCTTGACGGGGCCGTGGGCCGGCGGGCTCACGAGCCGTCCTCGATCACCGGCAGGTCGATGTCGGCCGGGACGCCGAGGCCGACCTGGTCTTCCCAGTCGGCGATCAGGCCCAGGGAGATGGCGTGGCGGCCGCCGTCGTAGTCGTGGGCCAGCCAGGTGTCGACGATGTCGAGCAGTTCGAACAGGCCGGTGACCTTGCCGCCGAGGCACAGGACGTTGGCGTCGTTGTGGCGGCGGGTCATCTTGGCCGTGTAGGTGGGGGTGACCAGGGCCGCCCGGACGCCGCGGACCTTGTTGGCGGCGATCGACATGCCGATGCCCGTCGAGCAGATGAGGATCCCGCGGTCGACCTCGCCGCGGGCGACGGCGCCGGCGACCTTGCGGGCGTAGTGGGGGTAGCGGACGATGGCCTCGCTGTCGCAGCCGACGTCGGCGACGGCGTGGCCGAGCGCGGTCAGCCGCTCGACGATCGGGCCCTTGACGGCGTAGCCGCCGTGGTCGCAGCCGATCATGATCTTCATTCCGGCGTCTCCAGGTCGGGGATGATGGACAGATCGCCCGTCCGCGCCGCCTCGAGGACCGGCCCCATCGTCTGGTCGACCGTCGCGGCCGACATCGGTACGGGCATGTTCTGCAGCTTGCTGGCCAGTTGGGGGTTTCTCGCGGCCGTCAGGGCCCGCCGGATGTGCTCGTCGCCGAAGCCCGGCACGTCGGCCAGGCGGGTCGGCATGCCCACCGCGCGGGCCAGGGCGATCAGCCCCTCGGCGACGGCGACGCCGAGGTCGCGCCCGCCCAGGCCGTCCGTGGGGCCGGCGATGTAGCCGGCGTTGCGGAGGATCGCCGCCACGTCGCGCAGTTGGGGCTGGACGGCCGGGGCGAACAGGACCGTGTAATAGGGGTTCATCAACGCGCACGCCCGCCCGTGCGACATCAGGTCGACCAGCGAGAAGCTCGTCAGGTGCGCCCCGTTGGTCCCGCCGAGCATGATGGCGTAGCCGCCCAGGTCGGTGCCCAGCCCCAGCCCTTCGCGGGCGGCGCGGTCGGCGGTGTCGGCGCAGGCGTCGGCGACGGCGTTGACGATCAGGTCGATCCCCAGCGTTGCCACCGGGCGCACCCGGTCCAACGCCTCGCCGCGGGCGCCGTAGAGGACCTCCAGGCAGTGCGACAGCCCGTCCAGCGCCCCGTCGGCGGTGAACGCCGGCGGCATCGTCATGGTCATTTCATAGTCGAACAGGGCCGCGGGGGGGACGATCGCGTCGTCGACGATCAGCTTCTTCTGCGCCGTGGCCGGGTCGGTGATGTTCGAGTACTTCGTCAGGTGGGCCGCGGAGCTGGCCGCCAACTGCACCGCCACCAGCGGCGTCAGCGTCCGCCCGGCCGCGTCGAGCATGCCGCTGACCTGGCCGACGCCGAAATACGCCTCGATGTCCGGATGCTCATCGTCCAGGCACGCCATCGCCACCGCGGCCTTGGCGGCGTCGATCACGCTGCCGCCGCCGATCGCCACGACCACGTCCGGCCGTACGTCCTTCAGCGTCGCGGCCAGGGCGAACACATCCTCGCGCGGGGCGTTCGGGCGCGCCCCGGCCAGCACCGGCCCGGTCAGCTCGACCCCCGCCGCCGCCAGCGCGTCGGTCGCCCGCCGGTGCAGATCGCCCGCCCACCCCTTGCCGACGCCCGACGCGACGACCGTCGCCCGCCGGCCGAACCGCGCGGCCAGGGCGCCGAGGCGGTCGAAGCAGCCCAGGCCGAATACGTAGCGATCGCCCTTGAAGGTTTTCAGCAGTGTCTGTGCCTGTTGTCGTTGTCGCGGCGTCATGGTGCATCTCCCGGTCGATGGGCGGAGGGTGGCCGATTTCCACGTTGCGTCACACGCCATCATAGCGTATGCAAACAGAGCCCTGTTTCAACCCCGGCCCGGCTCGTCCGCGGGGGCGCGGCCGGCGGGATGCGATGGAGAGTGGGCCGCCCCGTGACCGTCGACACCGACTCGAACCCCGGCCGTCTCGTGCCCGCGCTGCCGCCGGCGGGGCGGCCGATGCGGCTGCTGATCGACAGCGACGCGGCCAACGAGATCGACGACCTGTACGCCATCGCCCTGGCGGTGGCGACACCCGGGCGGTTCGCGATCGAGGGCTTCGTCGCCACGCACTTCGCCGCCAGTGCCTTTGGCGCCGACGGCCCGGCGTCGACGGAGCAGTCCTACCGGGCGATCGCCGAGCTGCTCGACGTCGCCGGGGCGGCCGGGCGGTACCCCATCGCCCGCGGCGCCCACCCCATGCAATACATGGACTGGCCCAGCGACGGCGAGGGCGTCGAGTTCATCCTCGACCGCGCCCGCACCGCCACCGCCGACGATCCGCTCTGGGTCGTCGCCCTGGGGGCGGCGACGAACCTCGCCTCGGCGATCACGAAAGACCCGTCGATCGCCGAGCGGGTCCGCTTCGTCTTCCACGCCCGCAGCGCCGAGACGTGGCCGCAGCGGTCCGTGCAGTTCAACGTCAAGGGCGACGTCTGGGCCGCCCGCACGCTCCTGCGGTCGGCGGCGCCGCTGGTGTGGTTCGACACCGGCACGAACCTCACGCGTCCGGTCGAGCGGACCGCCGCCACCGTCGCCCCCACCGGCCGCCTGGGGGCCTACCTCCACGAGTTCCGCCGCCGCCGCGACTACTTCATGCGCCCCGACAAGGGCTTCTTCGACCTCGCCGACATCGCCTGGATGCTCCGCCCCGACCTCTGCCGCGACGAGGTCGTCCCCGCCCCGACCATGGACCCCTACCTCTTCTTCGACCACACCCGCACCCACGGCCGCATGCGCCGCGTCCACGCCATCGACAACGACCCCACCTGGGACCTCCTGTGCGAACGGCTGCGGTGGTGGGAGGGGCAAAGCCGGTAGGGCGGACGGCTCGTCGACCGCGAGCCCGCCCGCCGGCGATCCGGACGTAAGAATTCCGCGAAATAACAGTTGGCGAAATCGTGACGCCAGAGTACACTTGGTACGCTCGTTCGAGGTATCGACGGGCGGCCCGTTCGCCCCGGCGACGGGTCCACGTGCGAATCTTTATGGTGGCGGCGGGTGGCCGTGCGTCGCCCGCCGCGGAGGAAGGTGATCCGGGGCGGGGACCTGCTCGCCCCCGGCCCCGGACCCGCGCTCGACTGCCGGCTCAATGCTCCGAAGGAGGATCGGTCCATGCGCACGCTCACGCTTGTCGCCCTTGTTGTGTTCCTGGCCGTCCTCGCCCCCACGGCCGCGGCGGTGCCGGTGCCCGCCTACCACTCCAACAGCGGGTGCTCGGGCTATTACACCCACTTCGTCAACCACACGGTGGGCTACGTCTTCCAGCCGGCCCAGGACATCTGGGTGACGCACCTGGGCGTGCTGGACTTCTACGGCAACGGGCTGGTCAACCCGCATGCCGTCGGGATGTTCGACGCCGACACCCAGGCCCTGCTCGGCGCCGACGTCGTCACCCGCCCGCTCATCGTCGGCCAGAACACCTACGCCGACTGGTACCCCTACCGCGCCCTGCAGTACGCCATCCCCCTGACCGCCGGGCGGCGCTACGTCATCGGCGGCACCGCGACCGGCTCCGATCACAACACCTACGCCGGCTACATGCACGGCTACCAGCTCCACGCCGATATCTCCATCGTCCAGGCCCGCGTCAGCGCCGCGACGGGCGCCGACCTGCACTACCCCGATCAGGTCGACGGCAACTGGGGCCTGATGTCGTCGTTCTACGGCCCCAAGGGCGGCGCCATCCTCGGCCCCAACTTCAAGTTCGAGTACGCCCCGCCCCGACCCTACGCCGCGTGGACTGACGCGCGGTACGGCGTGTTCACCTCCATGGACGACGGCCAGGTCCTCGGCGAAGGCGTCGTCCAGACCGACCTGGGCGCCGAGCATAAACTCTCGGCCCAGGCGCTCGGCGACCAGCTCACCGACGGGCCCAAGACCAACGAGATGCGGCGACGCTTCGTCTTCCAACGCGGCGACGGCGGCACCGGGCCGACCGAGGTCTACCTCATCGGCCTGCTGGACGGCTTCCTGCACGCCACCGACGGCGCCTATGCCAAGGTCGATCCCCACCTGGCCCTCTACGACGCCGACGGCAACCTCATCACCCACACGACGAAGCTCTACGAGGTCCGCGCCCCGTACGGCATTGACAACGTCGACGAGCAGTACTTCACCAACACGCCCATCTACATCAGCGCCACGATCCAGCCCGGCGTCGAATACGAGTTTGTCAGCCGCATGACCGTCGAAGCCCGCAAGGGCGGCGTGCAATCCACCGGCCGTGCGATCTTCGACAACACCTTCACCGTCCAGATCAGCGGCGAACCCGTCCCCGAACCCGCCACCGCCGCCCTGCTCGCCCTGGGCGCCCTCGCCACGATAAAACGCCGGCGGGCCTGAGCGGCGGCCGGGGCGGCCCCCTCCAAACGAAGGCACGAGGCCTGTCAAGGCCGGCATCGCTATCGCCCGCGGCCAGAGCCGCGGGAGCCCAAGCCGCCCCGCCCAAGGAATCGAGGCCCGGAGGGCCGGATGTGCGCAGGCCGCCTGGGATCGAGGGAAGCCCCATGCCGGAGCATGGGGCGCGGCCGTCATAGCTCCACGCGTGCAAAGGAACCGTGGCCTTTCGCCGAGGGTCCGCCAATGATCCCGGTGCGGACGTCATTGGGCTTCGTCGGGTTTCTCGTTGAGCA
>CAZHRW010000286.1:0-2686 GCA_964535025.1 uncultured Planctomycetales bacterium | reverse complement strand
CCCTTGCGGCGCGCCGGGGACGCCCGGGGTGTTCGATGAGGGACGGAAGGGAGCCCCCTGCGTCAGCAGGGGGCCCCCACGTCTGCGATGGCGACGGGCCGTGCGCATGGAGGGACGTCCGCGAACCCCCGCTTGACAGCGGGGGTTCCCTTGTGGCGCGGCGGGGATGCGTGGGGTATGGGGTGCCGCTTAGGTCTTAATGCCGCGGCGTTCGCGGATGCGTTCGAAGTACCAGCGGATGCCCGGGTCGTCGGGTGTGCCGCGGCCGCCGAGGTCGTAGCGGAGGGGCTCGGTCTGGCTCTGGCACCAGGGGTTGTTGTGGAAGAACACCGACAGGCCGGGCCGGGCGAGGGCGTCGTCGATTTCGCGGTCGTAGGCCTGCTTGACCTCGTCGCTGAAGACGCCGCGTGGGAACTGCTTGGTCCAGCCGCCGAAGGTTTCGACGTTGACGATGGGCTTGCCGGCGACGCCCTCGGCGCGGAAGCGGTCGAACAGCTCGCCCGAGCCGTGGGCGATGCCGGCGGTGTCGAACAGCAGGACGTCGACGTCGTCGGCGCGGCCGATGACGGGGTTGGTCGCGTGGTCGTAGCCGCCGCCGCCGACGATGCGGTCGGCGTCGACGTCGTGGACGATGCGGCACAGCTCGATCACGCGTTGGGGGTCGTTGAACGCGAAGGCGGGGAACTTTTGGTACTCGCCGGAGTTATGCTCGTTGCACACGTTGATCACGACATTGCGGTACGGCCGGAGGGCCGCGGCGACGGTGCGGACGGCGTTGCGGACGGCCTCGGCGTCGGCGAGGGCTATCGGGGCGGCCTGGTAGAAGATGCCGACGATGACGACCATCGACCGCTCGGCGGCGGCGGCGACGATCCGCTCCATCCGTCCCTGGTGGCCGCCGTCGACGGCGGTCCCGTCGCGGCTGAACGGGTCGTAGTTCCCGCCGCGGCAGCCCATGTAGAAGACGGTCACCGCGTTGACCCCGTGGGCGAGGTAGGTGTCGAACTGGTCGATCAGGTGGCGGCACTGGGCCTCGTCCATCGTCCCGCTGGCGGTGCGGATGCCCCACATCTCGAACGGACGGCCGTCCATCCGCCACCGCTCGCCGTCGATCGTCAGCCGTGCCTGGCCGCGTGCGTCGTTCGCCGTCATCATCGTGTGCTCCTTCACGCCGCGACCGCCCACCGGGCGCGACTCGTCGGGCCAATGATGCCCCAGGCCGGCAGACGGATCAAGCCTCGGCCGATCCACAAAACAGACCACGCAAGTGCGGCCCCGTCGGTTGCCCCGGTCACGAACGGGGATTTCGAGGCGAACGGGCTCCATGACGGCTGGAGGCCTCGTACGCGGCGTACGCCCCCAGCGGCGCCGCGGCCATGGGATCGAGCGCCGCAATTGCGCCGACGTCAGTGACGAACGTCAGGGCGACACCGCCTTCGCCGCTGCCGAAACCGTTGCCGGCGACGTCGGCGACCTGGTCGGCCCCGCCGTACAGCACCAGGCTGAACAGCGCCTCGGGCAGGCTGGCGTACTCGACCGTCAGCGTGTCGGCGTTCGTATCATAGCTCCAGGCGGCCGGCGCGTAGGTATCGCCGACATGGTCGACGAGTTGGAAATCGCCTTCGTCCAGGGCCGCTGCATCCAGCGGCTCGCTGAACGTGACGGTCGCCACCACGTGCCCGTGGTCGACGGGGGCGCCGTCGGCCGGCGTCGTGGCGACGACGGTCGGCGGCGTCGAGTCCAGCGTGAACGTCGCCGTCAGGGCTTCGACGGGACGGCCCTGGACGTCGCGGATCGCCCCGGCGGCGACCCGCAGGGTGTACATCCCATCGCCTGTGCCGGCCGGGAGGTCGAACTTGCGCGTGAAGATCGAGTTGAACTCTGTCTTCGTCCAACCTGTGTTGCTCAAGAAGCTCTCGCTCAGGATGAGGATGCACTTCCCGCACGTCTTGAGGCCTGCGGCGCCGGGTCGAACGGGTCGGCCAGCAGCGTGCCCTCATCTACAAGTTCATGATGCTCACCGGCCTTCGCCGCAGCGAGGTGGCGTCGCTGACTATCGCTTCACTGCATCTCGATGCCTCCGATCCCTACGTTCACATCGAGGGTCGGCATGCCAAGAGCGGCCGAGCGGCCACGCTGCCGTTGCGAGCCGACCTCGCTGATGACCTCCGGAAACACATCGCCGATCTGGACCGGCCTTCGTCGACCACGCCGCTATTCACCCTCGGCCGCAACTTCCTGCGGACCTTCAACCTCGACCTCGCCGCCGCGGGGATCGCCAAACGTGACGCCCAAGGCCGCACCGTCGACGTCCACAGCCTCCGCCACACCTTCGCCACCCTCATGGCCCGCAACGGCGTCTCGCCGAGCGTCGCTCAGAAGCTCATGCGGCACAGCGACATCCGCCTGACGATGAACACCTACACCCACCTCGGCCTCGCCGACACCGCCGGCGCGGTGGCGGCGCTGCCGGCGATCTGACAATCGTCGCTCGCATCAGCCCCCATATCCCACACGAACTGAAGGTCGCACCGCGCGCCCCGCCGGTGACCATCTCGGTGCTCTCCGGGCGCGCCGGTGACCGTCTTGGTGCCAGACAGCAGTCTGCAACTGGCCGCGTATGCCACTTGTGACATCGCTTGGCAAGATGAGCTCGAAAACCGCCCAGCGCCACAAGCCTTTGGGG
>CAZHRW010000285.1:0-4907 GCA_964535025.1 uncultured Planctomycetales bacterium | reverse complement strand
GCGGTTGACGCCGTCGTAGTAGCGGTCGCCGTCGCCCTGGTAGTCGTTGGGGCCGGTCCACCAGCCGTCGTCGGTCATGAGGGCCTCGGCCCGCAGGGGATGCTTGACGTTGGGATGGCCCGGCGTATCGATGGCCGGATCGGTCGCGGCCTCATACCAGGTGACGCCCTGGTCGGGGAAGGGGTTCCAGTAATACCCGCCCTCTTCCAGGTCGTTGACGGTAGTCCTATCGCCGCCGCTGACGCCGAAGTAGGGCGTAGCGTAGGTGGGCATGGCCGCGGCGATCGTGCCGAACGCCAGCTCGTAGCCGTGCGCCCAGTGGGTATCGCCGCCGCCGACGGTGAACGACCAGTTGGCCCGCACCTGGAGGATGGTCTTGGCGATTTCGGCCAGGCCGTCGCGGATGCGGAGTTCCTCGATGGGTGTCATCCCATTCGGGTCGTCGCCGGCGCGGTAGCACGAGGCCAGCAGGTCATAGGCGACGCCGGCGTCGGCGAACTGCTGGATAGTCTGGCCCAGTTCGTTGAGGTAGTCCTTGGCGGGCGTGGCGCTGGAGACGCCCGCTTCGAAGCCGACGGCTTCGAGTCGCGCCATGCGGATGAGGCGTTCCTTGGCCAGGGCCGCCAGGTCGGGATGGGTGCCTGGGCCGTCGATGGCGACGGCGAAAGCATTGCTCAGTGACGATGAGGCCATCCCCGCGCCGCTGCGCCAGCCGCCGCGGACGTCGGTGTAGTTGGCGTTGGCGCTCTGGTAGGAATCGTTGAGGAACGTCTGATAGGAGACCTTGAACGGCTGGATGTTGTGCAGCTTGTCGACGATCGCCTGGTACTCGTCGTCATCGGCCCACAGGGTGGTCCCGTGCTCCTCCTCGGGCGCGGGCGTGTCGGGGTTCATGACGATGGTGCGCTCGAAGATCGCCCCGTCGTCGCCGGCCCGCGCCTCCAGCAGGTTCGGCCCGTCGGCGAACAGGTCGCCGGCGACCAGCGCCCCGCCGCGGAACTCCTGCCACGCCCCGCCGTCCACGCGGTACTGGACGCGGTCGTAATTGGTGAGGTTCACGAAGGCCAGCTCGACGCCGCCGGTGAGGTAGGTGGTCTGGTCCCACGTCTTGGGCACGTGGTAGGTCTTAAGCGGCGTGGTGTAATACTGTTCGCCCGCCGGGGCGGTGAACTGGAGGATCGGCGTGACGGGGTTGACGCAGATGTAGACCCAGTGGCCGTCGGAGGCGGTCTGCCGATGGTGACTGACACCGGCGGCGGTATACACGGGTGCGTCGTCATCCCAGTAGGTCAGCGTATGCCACTCGTTGCCGAACCGGTCGAGCTGGCCGTACGCGAAGCGCGCCCCCGTGCCCTTGGGGCTGCCGCCCCAGGCCTGGCCGTTGTCGCCGATGGCGCCGAGGACGGGCGTGACGCCGTCGTAGGTGAGCGTCTCGAAGCTGAACGGCCCGTCGTACAGCGGCGCCCAGGAGGGGATCGTCGCGCCCGAGCTGGTGTAGCTGTGGCTCTGCATGTCGCGGTCGATCTTCCAGTGGATATCGCCGGCGTCGTCCGTCGCCGGGTCGCCGTCCAGGCCGCCGACGCCCAGCGGGTGGGGGATGGCGCCGGTGCGATCGAGCGTGGTGTTATGATCGTTGTGGGCCAGGGCGATGGCGACGTCGGACCGCAGGTAGATCACCTGGTCGGCGTTTTCCTCCTCGTGGAAGGTGTGCTCGACGGCCCAGTCTTGGCCGTTGGTCCCGTCGAGGGCCACCGAGATGCCCGACTGGTGGTTGGTCAGCGGCAGCAGGTCCACCGGCGGGTCCGTCCGGTGGATCGTGATGGTCGTCGTATCGGTGCCGGTATAGCCGGCGTCGTCGGTGACGGTCAGCGTGATGAGGTTCACGCCCGCCGGCAGGACGGCGGTGGCCGTTTCGCCCGTGGCGACCTCGACGTCGTCCGCGTCGGTCCACACCCAACTGACGATCGTCCCGTCGCTGTCGCTGGAGGCCGAGCCGTCCAGGCCGACGGTCGCGACGCCGTCGTCGTCCGTATCGAACAGTTCCTGGTCGGCCCCGGCGTCGGCGGTGGGCGGATACAGGGCGCTTTGCGGCTGGACGGTGACGACGACGGTGTCTTCGTCGGTGGCGTCGTCCTCATCGGTGACCGTCAGCGTGATCGTGTGCTCGCCGACGGGCAGGCTGATGCCGGGCGTCGCCCCGGTCGCCAGCAGCGCGGCGTCTTCGGTCCACTCGTAGAGGGCGATGGGCCCTTGCAGGTCGGTCGAGCCGGTGCCGTCGAGCTGGACATCCTCGAAGCCGTCCCCGTCGGCGTCGACGACGGTCTGGTCGTCGCCGGCGTCGGCGACGGGCGGGTCGTTGGGGCTGACGCCCTGGCCGACGTAGGCCTGGCCGGGCTCGGCGCTGTCGTCCCACAGCGACGTGGTCGGATCGGCGTCATCGTGGGCGGCCGCGACGGTCAACTCGCCGGGCGTGTCGACCACGCTGCCGTCGCCCCAGACGATCTTGTCGAGCACGTAGACGTTCAGGCCGTGGAGGTCCATGTCCGCGATGTCGCCCCAGCCGCCGCTGAACCGCAGTTCGCGGCAGTAGAGGGCGTGGACGTTGGGCGTGCCGTTGAGCGTGGTGGAGAAGCGGCGATCGGCCAGGACGAGCGTGCCGAAGCCGAAGTTCTCCGGGTCCCACGCCGGCAGGTTGTCGCGGCCGAGGTCGGCCGAGGCGAGCACGAGGTCCTCCCCGTAGGCCAGTTGGAGCGTGATCCGCGTCATGTCGAACTCGGCCGCCCGCTGCGAGCGGATCTGCACGCCCCCGGCGCCGGTGGTGGTGCGGATGGTGCCCGCCCCGGCGATGTAGCCCTGGGCTTCGACGTAGAGGTGGCCGCGATTGGCCTTGGCCCAGCCGAGATCAGCGCCGGTGCCCTCGATCTCCTCGAGGATCACGCCGCCGTCGACGATGTCGAGGTTGTTGGTTTTGAGCGTCACCCCCGAGCCGATCGTCAGCGTGGCGTCGCCGTCGATCTTAATGGAGTTGACCGAGACGACGCTGGTGTCGATGACGACGTCGTACGCCCCGTCGATGAGCACGGCGTCGGCGCCGTCGCCGATGGAGATCTCCAGCGGCAGTTCAGCCGGCGACCAGTTGTCCGGATCGTGCCAGCTCGTCCCGTCGCCCAGGCCCACCCACGTATGGGTATCGGCCGCGGCGGGCGCGGCCAGGATCAACGTCAGGGTCATCGCGGTGACAAGTGCGGATGCGGTTGGCGTGTTCATCGTGGTCCTCTCTTGGGCGTGTTGCCCGTTTGGCAGGCTCCTCCGGCAGCGCCGGCGCAACACCGCCGGAATGCCGCGGCGCGATCGCCCAGCGCGCGAGCGCCCGAAACGCCGGGCGGCTCATCCGGCCGTGCTGGACGTGGAACGTATTGCCCATTGTACACCGTATCGACCAGGCGCCAAGCCCCGTCCGGACGGGGCTTGGCAACCCTCGCCCGCGGCGGGCGGGGCCGTCCGATCGCCGATGCCGTGCCCGCAGGGCCGCCGGCCGAGGCGCGGCGCGGCCGTGCGGGCGGTCCGGCGCGGCCGGAGGGTCGCCCCCACGGGGCCCGGAGGGCCCCAGCTCCCCCGAAGGGGGAGCGGTTGGGCGGGTACAGACCGGGCACATGGGTAACAGAACAGACCGGGCACATGGGTAACACTCGTTCTATAAGCATGGCTGAAAGGAGCGACGGCCATGCCTTGGAAGGAAGTGGATGCCATGGACGAACGGATGAAGTTTGTGGTGGAATGCGGCCTGGGCGCGTGGTCGATGTCGGCCCTGTGCGCCAAGTACGGCATCAGCCGCAAGACCGGTTACAAGTGGCTGGCTCGTGCGGGCGAGGACGGATTGGATCAGATGCACGACCGCAGCCGCGCGCCGCACCATCATCCCAACGAGGTGCCCGAGGAGGTCGAACAGCTGATCCTGGAACTTCGGGCGCGCTATCAGTCGTGGGGTGGCACGAAGATCCTGCGGTGGCTCAAGAACAACAAGGGCTCCGACGGCTGGCCGGCGCGGAGCACCATCGCCGCGATCCTGGATCGTCACGGCCTGGCGGTGCGTCGTCGTCGGCGGCGGCATGTGCCGCCGTCGCAGCAGCCGTTTGCCGACTGCGACGGGCCGAACGCGACGTGGTGCGTGGACTTCAAGGGGTGGTTCCGTACCGGCGACGGGCGTCGCTGCGAGCCGCTGACGCTCAGCGACGCGTTCAGCCGTTATCTGCTTCGTTGTCAGCATGTGCGAGCGACAACGACGGCGGTGGTCCAGCCGTTGATGGAGGCGGCGTTCCGGCAGTTCGGGCTGCCGCGGGCGATCCGCAGCGACAACGGTCCGCCGTTCGCCACCGTGGGGCTCGGGGGCTTGAGCCGCCTGAGCGTCTGGTGGATCAAGCTGGGGATCGTCCACGAGCGGATCGAGCCGGGCAAGCCGCAGCAGAACGGCCGTCACGAGCGGATGCACCGGACGTTGAAGGAGGACACGGCTTCGCCTCCGGCGGCGACGCTTCGGGCTCAGCAGCAGCGTTTTGACGAGTTCATGTGGGTGTACAACGAGGAACGTCCGCACGAGGCGTTGGCTTTGCGTACGCCGGCGTCGGTGTACGCGCCGTCGCCGCGAGTCTACCCGGCGCGGCTGGAGGAGATGGCCTATCCGTCGGGCTGGTCAGTGCGTCGTGTTCGTCACAACGGCGAGGTGAGGTTCAAGGGTCTGTTCTTCCTGAGCCAGGCGTTGGTGGGCGAGTTGGTGGGGTTCGAGCCGCTGGACGGGCGTCACTGGCGTGTGTACTTTGGTTCGGTGGCGTTGGGCATCTTCGACGTCTCCGCCCACCGGCTGTTGCAGCGTCGGCAGTTGAAGCGTCGCGGCCTGACGATCAGGCCGC
>CAZHRW010000284.1:0-8194 GCA_964535025.1 uncultured Planctomycetales bacterium | reverse complement strand
ACCGACCCGGCGGTCGACAGCGTGTCGTTCGAGGTGATCGATCCCGTCGACGGCATGGTCGCACTCCGCGGGGACGTCCCGGACGGCCAGTCCACCTGGGCCCAGGCGCAACTGGCCGGCGGGCGGACCTACGAGGCGGAGCTGGAGTTCGTCGCCGCCGCCGAATCGTTCAATGCCGACGGCGTGCCCCTCATGAGCACACTGTTCACCGCGTCGCAGGTGCAGTTTACCACCGCCGGCGAGCCCGGCCCGTTCGACCCGATCGCCGGGGCCTTCCTCGAATATGAGACCGAGATCTGTCCGGATGGGATGACGGAGTACAGCTTCGAGATCGGTTTCTTCAGCGGCGAGGCCGCGTGGTTCGACTCGGCCGAGTTCCAGTACGACGGGGGGGCCTGGACACCGCTGTTTGAGGAAACCTACGGCGACGAACACGAGTGGTTCTTCGAGGTGGCTTCGGATGAGGCGCCCCTGACCGGTCAGTACGGCACGGGGACTTATACGATCCGCCTGAACTTCGCCGACGACACGTCCGCCACGACCGATCTGGTCCTCGCCGAAGCCGTCCCCGTACCGTCGCAGGCGCCCGTCTTCACGACCCCGACCCAGGGCGCGACCGACGTGGCGACCGATGTGACTTTCAGCTGGGAGGCCCTGGAGGATCCGGCCGTGACGGCCATGTGGCTGGAGGTCGAGGATCTCACCGACGGGACGTACGTCTTCTACCAGGACCTCGATCCGTCCGCGACGAGCTTCGCCCAGTCGCTGCTGCAGGAAGGCCACACGTACGCGGCGGAACTGGAAGCGGCGACCGGCCAGCCCCTGACCAACGCCGACGGGCTCAACTGGCATGCGGGCGCCTACGCCTCGCGGGCCATCACGTTCTCCACGTCGTCGCCCGTCGATCCGCTGACGCTGATTGACGACGTTTACATCGAGAACGGCGCGACCGACCTGCCCGGCGGGACCACCGAGTGGGCGTTCGCCTTCGGGATGGTGTCGGCCCAGACCGGCTGGTTCGACACGGCGCTGCTTCACGCGCCGAACCAGCAGACCTACACGCTGGCCGCCGAGGTCGATCGTCCGGCCGCCGACGGCTACGAGTGGTACGTCGACGTCACCGGCGACAGCTACGACGACGTCTCGGACCTGGGCGGCGGGACCTACACGCTCGAGCTGGTGATGGCCGACTCGAGTTCGGTGACGACCGACTTCTACTTCGACGCCGCCGTCCCCGCCCCGACCCAGACGCCCGAGTGGCTCGCGCCCACCGACGGCGCGACGCTGGTCGCGCCCGACACGACGCTCCGCTGGTCGTCGCCGGCCGAGGCGAACGTGGCGCTGCAGTGGCTGGGCGTGGAAGACCTGGACGACGGGACGACGGTCATCGACCAGCTGCTCGATCCCTCGACGGCGTCCTACCCCCAGGCGGTGCTGCAGGACGGCCGGTCGTACGCGGCCGAGCTGGCCTTCGCCAACGGCCGCCAGGGCCTGACCAACGCCGACCAGATCTCCTACAGCCAGGCCTGTTACGCCGGGTCGATCATTCACTTCACCACCGGGACCCCGTTCGAGCCGCTGAGCCTGATCGATGAGGTGTTCGTCGATCGCGGCTACATCGAGACCGACGGCGGCGGGAAGTTCGGATTCGAGATGGGCTTCGAAAGCGCCCAGACCGGCTGGTTCGACACCGCTCGCGTGCAGACGCCCACCGGCGAGTGGTACACCCTGACCGACGGGGGGATGCTCGACGGCGGGGACGGCTACGAGTGGTTCTACGAGGTGTCCAGCGCCGATCCGGCCGACCTGGCCGACTTCACCCTGGGCACCTACGTGCTCGAACTGACCGCCGACGACGGGCAGACGGCGAGCACCTCGTTCGTCATGCCCGCCGATGACGCCGCGCCCGACGAGGTGCCGGTGTTCGCCAGCCCCCTGGCCGGCGCCGGTGACGTGCCGACGGATGTGACCTTCGCCTGGACCGCGCCGACCGACGACGCGATCACCGGCCAGTACCTGGAGGTCCTCCGGGTCGCCGACGACACGTGGATCATCGAGGAGGACCTGACGACCGACGTGACGAGCTTTGCCCAGTCGCTGCTGGAGCCCGACACGGCCTATGAGGCCACGGTTTTCTATGGGACTGAAAACGCCCCGACGACCAACGCCGACGGCGTGACGCTCGTCTCCGTGGCTTATGGCGGCCGCACGATCAACTTCCAGACCCAGCCGCCGTTCGATCCGCTGATGATGATCGGGTTCGTCGACTTCGAGCGCGGCTCCATGCTGGTCGACGACGCGGCCGACCCGGCGCACCGCTTCGCGCTGCGGGTCGACGGGACCGACGCCATCGAGGCCGTCGAGTTCCAGATCGACGGCGCCGGCTCGTGGTACGACCTGAGCGGCGAAACGTTCACCCAGGGCGAGGACCAGTGGACCGAGTGGACCTACGAGGCCGTCGCGGCGACCGCCGGCGACCTGGCCGTCTTCACCGACGGGGTCTACACCCTCCGGCTGACCTATAATCAGGGCCAGCAGGTCACCACCGATCTGACCGTGGCCGGCCTGTCGACGATTCCGGCCGGGCCGCCGGTGTTCACCGCGCCGCTGTACGGGGCGACTGTCTCGCCCGACGTTGCCTTCGCCTGGGCGCCCGCCGCCGGGCCGGACGCGACGGGCGTCGGATTGGGCGTCACGGAGATCGACAGCGAGGAAGGCGTCTTCGAGATCGACCTCGATCCGTCGGCCACCGAGTACGCCCAGCAGATGCTCCAGTTCGGCACCGCCTACAGCGCCCGCGTCGGCTACCTGGCGACCGACGGCGACCAGGTCAACGCCGACGGCGTCGAGTACGGCGTGATGGCCTTCAGCGGCCACCAGATCGACTTCGCCACCGAGGCCGCGACCGTCGACCTGTCGCCGGCGATCCTCGAGGTCGCCGGCCTGGCCGACCCGGCCCTGTGGGGCGCGACGGGCACCGTCTCGGTGGAGGTGGCCAACCTCGGCACCCACACCGCCGCCGGAACGATGACCGTCAACGTGTATCTCTCCGAGGACGCGGTCCTCGACGGCGCCGACGTCCTGGTCGGCTCGACCGCCGCGGCGGTCGACCTGGCCGCCGATGCCGGGCAGACCGAGACCGTCACGGTGGCGATCCCCGACGGCGTGGCCGACGGGGCGTACCACCTCGTCGCCGAGGTCGTCGCCGACAGTCCGATCGTCGAGGACACCCTGGCCAACAACACCGACGCCGCCGCGCCGATCAACGTCGCCCAGCCGCTGGCCGACCTGCGGGTGGCGCTGGACGACCTGACCTACAGCGGGCGCGTCCTGGCCGGCGACAGCGGCACCGCGACGGTGACGCTGAGCAACACGGGCAACACCGCCGCCGGGGGGACGAAGGTCGTCCGTCTCTATGTCTCCACCTCGGCGACGCCCGACGCGGCGGCGCTGACCGAGATCGGCGCGGTGGCCTACACGTCGCTGCTGGCGGTCGACGGCACCGTCACGCTGGATGTCCCGGTGCGGATCCCGGCGACGACGGCGACGAACTTCTATTACGTCTTCGCCGTGGCCGACCCGAATCTGGCGATCCCCGAGCAGTCGGACCTGAATAACGTGGACCTCTGGCCGGTGCCGCTGAGCGTCGAGGCGCCCACGGTGGACCTCACCGGGCAGATCACCGGCACCGCCTACACCGGCGAGGTGCTGCCCTACGCCCTCGGCGACGTCACGCTGACGGTGACGAACCTGGGCAACGTCAATCTCAACCGTTACGTCCTGACCACGGTGTATCTCTCGAGCGAGCCGACGATGGGCGACGACGCGGTCGAGGTGGGCCGGCGCCTGGTGAAGTTCAACCTCGACAGCGACGGCGGGACGATCGACCTGACCATCGGCACGCGGCTGCCGGCGGACCTGCCGGCGGGCGAGTACTACCTCATCGCCCAGCTCGACGCCACCGAGGCGGTCGACGAATCCAACGAGTTGAATAACCTCATCGCCGCCGCCACGCCCATCACGGTGGTTGAGCCGGTGATCGACCTGACCGGCACGATCCTCGACACGGGCTTCGACGCCTCGATTGTCGCCGGCGCCGCCGGGGTGGTTCGCCTGCAACTGCTCAACCAGGGTAACGTGGCGATCCCCAGCACCGACGTGACCGTCGACATCAGGCTGGGCACCTCGCTGGACCCGGCGTCGGCGACGCTGCTGCGAACGCTGTCGTTCCCGCTGGCGCTGGCCGCCGAGACCGGCACCCGCGACGTGGATCTCGCCGTGACGATCCCCGCCGACCTGGACACCGGCGACTACACGCTGATGGCGGTCCTGGACACCAACGACCGCCTCGACGAGAGCAGCGAGATCAACAATGTCGTCTACGCCGCCGCGACGACGCACGTGGAGGCCCAGGTGATCGACCTGGCCGCCACGATCGACGCCGTGACGCTGCCCGACCCGCTGCTGCCGGGCCTGACGGGGGCCGTGCAGGTGACCGTCTTCAATCAGGGCAACACCGCGGTCATGAACCAGCGTGTGGCCGTGGCGGTGTACGCCTCGGCCTCCGGCGAGGTCGACGAGAACGCGCTGCTGCTGGGCGAGATTAATCCGGGGATGACGCTGATACCCCAGGCCACCGGCACGACGGTGCAGGTCAACGTTCGCATCCCCGACGATGCCGCCTGGCAGGCATATGATCTCATCGTCGTGCTCGACACCGCCGACGCGGTCGCCGAGGGCGACGAGGCGAACAACACGATCGTCGACGACACGCCGATCACGGTCGTCGAGCCCTATACCGACCTGACCTGCCAGATCACCGACGTCGATTTCGACGGGGCGGTCCTGCCCGGCGATCGCGGCACGGTGTCGGTGACGGTGACCAACGAGGGCAACATCAATGCGATCGGGACGGCGACGGTCACGCTGTACGTCTCCGGCGCCCAGGCGCTGGACGGCACGGCCATCGAAGTCGGCCAGGCCGGCGCCAAGTTCGTGCTTACCCCCGGTTCGTCGGTGACGCGGATCCTGGCGGTGACCATGCCCGCCGAGGTCGAGCAGCTCGACGAGGTCTACTTCCATGCGACCGTCGAAGGCTCCGATACGATCGGCGAGAACGACATCACCAACAACAGCGCGACACTCGGCGGGCCGGCCCTGGCCGATCCGATCCGCGAGCTTTCGGGTGAGGTGCTGGCGTTCGTCATGCCGGAGACCATCATCGCCGGCGACAGCGCCGTCGCACGCGTTGTCATCACCAACAGCGGCAACATGCCGATCGTCGGTCCGATCACCCTGGGCGTCTACGCCCGCAACCTCGACGATCTGCTGGCCGACGACATCGCCCTCGGCGATCCGGTCGAGGTCAACGTCAACCTCCAACCCAACGGCGGCCGCCAGGGGACGGCCCTGACCGTCGAGATCCCCGAGACGCTCGAGGTCGAGACGACCTACCAACTGCTGGTCACGCTCGATGACGGCAACGTCGTCGAGGAGCCCGACGAGACGGACAACGAACTGCTCCTGGGCGGCGGACGCCTGTTCGTGCGGCGGTTCGGCACCTTCGACGGGCACGTCAACGAGGCGATCACCCTCACCGACGCGGCGTCGCAGCCGGTGACCTTCGGGCTGACCGGCGGCGGGTACGGCACGGTCGACACGGATGACCTGGGCCGCTTCACCGTCACCCTCGCCGAGACGACCGCCCGTTCGGCTGCTCGCATTACCACTGAGGGCGATCAGACCACCGCGATCCACACCCTCACCGCCGACGCCGACCTCGGCATGCTCTTGGCCGACACGACCGACCTGACCGGCTCGATGACGTTCGCCGGCGGCGTCGGGCGGATCGTGATGCGCCATGTCGCCGAGCAGCACCAGATCACGATGGGCCCCTCGGACCTGTCGACCGACCTGGCGCTGGGCAACGTGGAGGACCTGAGCCTTGACACGCCCAACCCGATCGGCGTGCTGCAGGTCGCCCAGTGGCTCGACAGCGACGGCGACGACATGATCACCGCACCGGCGATCCGGCTGCTCAGCAGCGACGGCGCCTTCCAGGCGAACCTGTCGCTGTCCGGCGTCGACGCCCCGGGCGGGCAGGTCCTGGCCATGGCCCGCATCGCCGGCGACGTCGATGACGGCGACAATACCGACACCGACTGGACCCTCGCCGGCGGGTCGATCGGGACCATCGACATCGGCGGGCGGACGGACAACTTCGCCCTCGACGGCGTGGACGCCCGCCTGCTCCGCCTGGCCGACGCCGCCGACGCGTCGGTATCGTTGACCGGCGACCTGGGGGTCGTGCAAGCCGGGCAGTGGACCGGCGGGGCGATCACGGCCGCGTCGGTCAACGCCGTGATGGCCGACGGGGACTTCGGCGCATCGATGACGGTGCCCGGCAGGCTCGGCAATGCCCGCATCGGCGGGGCCGTCACCGCGGGCGCGTGGTCGGTCGGCGACCTGGGCGTGCTGGACGTCGCCGGCGCCGCCGGCTGGACGCTCGATCTCAACGGCGGCGACCTGCGGACCCTCCTGCTGCCGACCGCCGTGGATACCACGGTTCGGGCCGGCGCCATCGGCGTCGTTCGCACCGACACCTGGATCGGCGGCGGGTTTGAGGCCGCGTCGCTGGGAACCCTCCTGGCGACCGGCGACTTCTTCGGCGATCTGACGCTCAGCGGTGACGGCATGGTCCTCCGGGCCGCCAACATCGGCGGAGACCTGGGCGTCGCCTTCACGGCGGCGGACGGCCTGACCGGCGAAGACCCGGAGGCCGACTGCACATGGGATATCGCCGGGGACATCGGGACGATCCGGGTCGGTGGCGTCGTCGACCACTTCACGCTGACCGGCGCGGCGCTGCAGTCCTTCACGGCCGGTCAGGTCGTCTCGGCGACGCTGGGCACGGAGGCGGCGCCGCTGGGCGCCGTCGGTGTCGTGCGGACCGCCGATTGGCTCGGCGGGGGCATCGCCGCCGACAGCGTCCGCGTGCTCCAGATCGACAACGACTCGGCCGCCAGCCTCACCGTCGGCACCGGCGACGAGGCGCTGCAGGTGGCGCGGATCGGCGGCGATATCCTCGGCGGCGCCTGGACCATCAACGGGCCCATGGTGTCGCTGGCCATCGGCGGCGCCGTTGCCGACTGGGCGCTCGATCTCGGCGACGCCGACGTGCGGGCCGTCATCCTCGGCCAGGCGACCAACACGTCCATCACCGCCGGAAGCCTGGGGGTCGTCAGGGCCGACACTTGGCTGGGCGGCACGCTGACGGCCGATTCGATCGGCGCCGTCAACATCGCCGGCGACTTCAGCGCCGGCCTGACCCTCAACGAGCCCGACGGGTTCGCCATGAGGAGCCTCTTCGTCGGCGGCGACGTGACCGGCGGGACCTGGAACGTCACCGGCAGCGTCGGCGTCGTCCGCGTCGGCGGCACGCTGGCCGGAACGTGGGACGTCTCCGACGACGTCCGCCTGATCAACGCCACGGCGATCGACGCCGCCGATCTCACGGCCGCGTCGTTCAACGCGATCATCGCCCGCGACGGCATGAGCGGCACGCAGATCACCGCCACGCAACCCGTCGATCCGCGGGCGACGGCGCTGGGACGGCTGGTCGTCAACGGGACGATCGACGGCAGTACGATCCGCACGGCCGGGTCGATCGGCGTGGTCGCCGCCGGCGCGATGACCGACAGCGCCCTGTTCGCCGGCGTGAGGCTCGATTACGACCAGCCGGGCGGCGACGGCGTCCAGGACCTGCCGACCAGCCGCGACGCGTTCATCAATCCCGACGCCGACGTGCTGGCGAGCCTGCGGGTGCTCAATATCCGGGGCCTGGGGTCCCTGGCGGCCGAGGAGCCGGCGTTCGCCAACGCCAACGTCGCCGCCGGTTCGATCGGCAAGGCGATCGTCCAGGACGTCGGCTACAGCAACGGCGACGTGCCGTTCGGCGTGGCCGTCCTCGACAGCATGACGCTCGTGATGCGGGAGGGGCGGCAGGTCCACGTCTGGGGCCGCGACAGTTGGCCGGCCGACACCGGCGATTTCGTCGCCACCGTCGTCGAAGCCGTCCCCGGGGCGTCCGAGCCGATCGGCCGGTGGTTCAAGCGCCGTTAGTTAAGTACTGAAAGTCGGTTAAAGTTTTTCACGGCCGGGGCCCCCCAACCCCCCCGCGCCGGCCGCGCCGTTT
>CAZHRW010000283.1:0-2646 GCA_964535025.1 uncultured Planctomycetales bacterium | reverse complement strand
CATCTGTGACATCCTTGTGGTCACGGATCAGCCGAGCGGAGGTTGAGATGAACCACGGATCGATACCGATGGACGCGGCTGGGTCGCCGGCCCGCCCCCGGGGCTGTACATGCCCGTCCCGGCCCCCGGCCCGTACATGCCCGTGCCGCCGCGCGGCTGCGTCGTCGGCGCGCCGCCGTACATGCCCGTCCCGCCGCCGGGGCCGTACATGCCCGCGCCGCCGGACGGCTGCGTCGACGGCCGTGCGGCCTGCTGGCCCGTCGCGACGGCCGCGGCGAGGGCCAGGGTCAAGAGGATGCATCCGGCCAGTGATTGCGTTTTCATTGCGTTGCTCCCTTGGTGGTGCAGGGGGTGCGTTGGAGGCTCCGCCCGGCATCCGTGTCGCCGTACGCGCGGGCGATGTAATCGAGCGTGCGGGCGGCCAGGGCCTCGCCGCCGCCCTGGGCGAGGAGGATCCGCGTCGACGCCAGCAGACGTGCGGCGGCGGCCTCCCGCTGGAGCGTCCGCTCGATCTGCTCGTCCGTCATTGCCGCCGGCTGCACGACCGGCGGCGCCGTCCTCTCGGGCCGCGTCATGACACGCGGCAGGACCAGCACGGCGATCACCGCCGCCGCCGCCAACCCGCCGGCCCAGAAAAGGCCGCTTATCCGCCGGACGGGCGACTTGGGCATCGAGCGAGGTCGGCCGTGCCGCGACCGGTGGAAGCGGGATGGTACGTCTGAACCATCGCCGCCGGGAGCTGAAACCCCAGATGTGAGATTTGAAATCTCAGATTCGGCATTTGAAATCTCAGAGAAATCTGAAATCTCAGATTTGAGATCTGAAATCTCAGATGTGAGATTTGAAATCTCAGATTTGAAATCTGAAGCCCCAGATGTGAGATCTGAAATGTCAGAAGTGAGCTGTGAGCTGTGAGATCGCCGATCGGGGCCCCGAGCGTCCGGATTCGAGCCGGCAGATCCAGATTCTGCGATCCCGGCTTGTTGACTTGAGCCCATTGGCTCAACCGGCCGACCCTTCGTCGGCCGCACGGGTCGCTGCTGCGCCGGTGCCGTCCGCTCTGGCGCCAGCGCTTCGAAAATCCGCTCATCCAGCCCGGACGGCACGGGCGGCTGGAGCCGCCGAAGCGCCGTTTCCAGGCGTTGCAGGGCGTCGTCAGCGCCCGTGTTGTCGTGTTCGGTTTGCATGGTCGCTCTCACCCGTCAGAATTGCGTTCAACTGCTTGAGGGCCCGTCCCGTCCGCCATTTGACCGTCCCGACCGGCTCGTCGAGGACCTCGGCCATCTGGCGGTAGCTGAGGCCCTGGAAGTAGTGCAGGACGATCGACTCCCGCTCGGCCGCCGCCAGCGCCTCGACCGCGGCGTGCAGCCGCCGCCGCTGCTCGTCGGCGAGCAGCTCGGCCAGCGGGTCCCGCCCGTCGGGCCGCTCGACGTCGCCGGGGGCGACGGGCGGCCGTCGCCGCCGCCGCCGGCAGTGGTCGAGGAACGCATTGCGCGCGATCCGGTGCAGCCACGTCGCCAGCGACGACGTGCCGCCGAACCGCCCGATCGCCCGCCACGCCGAGGTGAACGTCTCCTGCGTCAGGTCCTCGGCCGTCGGCACATCGCGGCACAAGTGGGCCAGGTAGCGATAGACCCGCTCGTAATGGGCCCGGACGAACGTCCGCACGGCGTCGGCGTCGCCCTGCCGGATTCGCTGCGCCAACGCCCGTTCTGCCCGTCGCTCTCGCATGCGTACCCCGTGGCCCGGCCGCCTTCGCTTGTCCGCATCCTTAGACGCCGCCAGGTGGCAAGGTGTTGGCGCCCAAGGGCATCAAGCATCAGCATTCATCGCCCGCGCCGCCGATGAAAAGAGCCCACGCAATCGTTGCGTGGGCCGTCGTTCGAATACGTCACGTCCGCGACACGGAGCCCACGCAGCCTGGCGTGATCGCTTTGAATGTTCGCACGCCTCAGGCCCGGTCAGCCGGTGACGATGTCGATGGAGACGGGGCAGTGCAGCGAGGCGGAGACCGGGCAATACTTCTCGAGCTTGTGCTTCAGCCGGAGGGCCTCGGCCTTCTCCCGCGAGGCCGCGTCCGCCCAGGCCGTCTCGATGCGGACCTTGACCTCGGTAAAGCGCAGACCCTCGGCCGTCTTGGCCAGGAGGCCCTGGCAGCGGCTGTCGTAACGGGTCAGGTGCAGGTCGAATCGCTCGACGAAATAGAGGAACGTGCTCATCAGGCAGCTTCCGATGGATCCGACGAACAGCTCCTCGGGGCACCAGGTCGCCGGCGGCCCGCCGAACTCCGGCGGGGCGGCCACCGTGAGCGTGGGGTTGTCGCGGGCGTCCAGTGCCGCCTGCTTGTCCTGTTGCCAGTGCAGGGTCGTCTCGAAGGTCGACATGCGGGGTCCTTTCCAAATAGGGGATCTGCTCCCGTTTCCGTGGCTACGACAGGGATAGCCACAAAGGACACAAAGACAGAACGGAAAGCACAGCAACGACACAGCCAGGCCCCAGAGTTCACAGAGGGCTCAGAGACAACGCCCACGTAGTGGTGAAGCTTCTTTTCTCTGTGTTGGCCGTGCCCTCTGTGGCACAGGCCGTTGCCGTGGGTTCCTTTGCGTTCTTTGTGGCCTTTGTGGCTCTCTTGGCCGTTCTGTTTGC
>CAZHRW010000282.1:0-2930 GCA_964535025.1 uncultured Planctomycetales bacterium | reverse complement strand
CCCGACGGGCGGGGGCAAGACGGTCATGGCGAGCCATGCCGTCGGCGTGGCGTCGGCGGAGTATCTCCGTCGGGAGCGGTGCCTGGTGTTCTGGTTGGCGCCGACGACGCAGATTGTCGACCAGACGGTCCGGGCGCTGCGCGACAAGCGGCACCCCTACCGCCAGGCGCTGGACGCGGCCTTCGGCGGGCGCGTGACGGTGATGAAGCTCGCCGACGCCGTCACCGGCCTGAGGCCGGCGGACCTGTCGTCGGATACGGTGGTGGTCGTCTCGACGATCCAGGCGCCGCGTGTGGGCGACAAGGAAGGCCGCAAGATCTACGACGAATTGAACGGCCAACTGATGGACCATTTCGACAACCTCAAGAGCGGACAACTGGAGCTGCTCGACAAGACGGCCGAGGGCAAGGCCGCGTGCAGCCTGGCGAACGTCTTCAAGCTCCATCGGCCGGTGGTGATCGTCGATGAGGCCCACAACGCGCGGACGGGGCTGTCGTTCGAGACGCTCGCTCGCTTCAACCCCTCGTGCATCATCGAGTTCACGGCCACGCCGGCCGGCGACAGCAACGTCCTGACGAGCGTCTCGGCCGGGGAACTGAAGGCCGAGGAGATGATCAAGCTGCCGGTCCGCCTGCACACGCGGCCGCAATGGAAAGAGGCCGTCCAGGAAGCGCTCGGGATGCAGCGGAAGCTGGAGGACCTTGCCCGCGAGGAGGAGAAGGCCACCGGCGAATACATCCGCCCCATCGTCCTGCTTCAGGCCCAGCGCAAGGGCGACGGGAATATCACGTTTGACCTGCTCAAGCGGTCGCTGCTGGAGGATTTCGGCGTGGCGCCCGCCGAGATCGCCGTCGCGACGGGTACGGTCAACGACCTGGACAGCGGTCCCGACGTTCTCAGCCGCGAGAGCGAGGTTCGCTTCATCATCACCGTCGACAAGCTGCGCGAGGGCTGGGACTGCCCGTTCGCGTATGTCCTGTGCAGCGTGTCGAACCTCAGCAGCCGTACGGCGGTCGAGCAGGTGATGGGGCGCGTCCTCCGCATGCCGCGGGCGACCCGCAAGCGCGACGACGCCTTGAACCACGCGTACGCGTTCGTCACGTCGGAAGGATT
Organism: uncultured Planctomycetales bacterium; assembly: GCA_964535025.1. GTDB lineage: Bacteria > Planctomycetota > Phycisphaerae > SM23-33 > FEN-1343 > JAAYZK01. The sequence goes on along the minus strand of CAZHRW010000282.1, from coordinate 1,817 downwards.
CGTCGAGGCGGCGAACGCCTTGACCGATGCGTTGATCGACAGCGGGTTCGACCCCTACGAAGCGCGGGTGAACGTCAAGCCGCACACCGAGCCGACGCTGCCGATGGACCTGCCGCTGTGGAATTCCGTGGTCGAGGTGCTCGCCGGGGTGCCGACGCTGGAGGCCGTGCCCGAAGCGGTGCGCGAACATTTGACGGCGGGCCCGGCCAAGACGGCGATCGGCACCGGGGCCGCGGCGGTCGACGCGACGGAGATCCGCTACCAGGGGCCGCCGATCTCCCGCGGCGACGAGGAGGCGTGGGCGCTGGGCGTCGGCTCGGAAGACGAGAAGAAACTCGTGACCCGCCTGGCGCGGAAGACCCGCAACGAGGATGCCTGGCCCGCGGCGCTGGGCGAGCGGTTCCGCGTGCCCTGCCTGGCGGTGCGGCAGGGGACGCAGCTCGAGCTGTTCGAAGACCAGTTCAATGAAGGGTACTGGCGGCTGAGTGACGGCGATCCGCAATTCAGTGAGGACGAATTCAATCTTGGTGGCGGGCCGCGGACCGGGGCCGAGATCGACGTCGACCAGGGCCGTCTGAGTTGGCACAGCTTCACCGACGATCTGCATCAGCAGTTGCTGTACCTGGACGCTCACGGCCCGCGGACGAAGGCGGAATTGGTCGTCTGGTTGGACCGCCGAACGTCGGACCGCTACGTGACGCAAAGCGACGCCGTGGCGTATATCGGCAAGGTGCTGGACGACCTGCTCGAACGGCGCGGGTTCACGATCGAACAACTCGTGGCTCATCGATTCCGCCTGCGCGATGCGCTCATCGAGCGGATGCGCCATCTGCGCCGGGCGGCGGCCGCGCGAGCGTACGAGCGGATGCTGCTGCCGGACTGCGAGACGCCGTTGGAGGTCAGCCCGGAGGTGTGTTTCAGTTTCCCGCTGAAGCAGTATCCCGCGCCGGTGATTTACGACGGGCCGGCCACCTTCCACAAGCATTACTACGAACTGCCCGCGGCGATGAACAAGGAGGAAGCCGCCTGTGCGGCGTTCATCGATGCGCTGCCGGAGGTGGAGTATTGGGTGCGGAACCTCCAGCGCGACGGGTATGCCTTCTGGCTGCAGACGGCCACGGACAAGTTCTACCCGGATTTCGTGGCCAAGCTCACCGACGGGCGCTTTCTGGCGGTCGAGTACAAGGGGGCTCATCTCGCGACGACCACGGATACCGAAGAGAAAGGCACCCTCGGCTCGCTGTGGGAGGCGCGCAGCAACGGGTTGTGCCTGTTCCGCCTGGTGACCAAGGCGGACATGGCCGAGGCGATTCTCGGCGCCGTTGGGCGAGGCCGCTGAGCGGGACCGGCGCCCCGCTTGTGCCGCGCCGCGGCACGAACGGCGGAACAGGAGCACAGGTGGCAATTCCGGGGACGTCGTAGACGCAATTCCGGGGATGCAATTCCGGGGACGTCGTACATGTTTCCTGTTCGTCACGATCGCCGCGGCGGGGTGAGATGCCCGCGGATGGATTGCCTGTCGGGGTCGGTGGTCCCTGCGTCGATCGGCGGACGGATCCTCCCCCGCTTGACAGCGGGGGCTTCCTCCCGGTGCGGTGCGGAGGGTCCGGCGCCGTCGGTCCGGCGACGTTGTGTCAAATTCCCATCACAGCGGATGGATTGCCCGTCGGAGTCGGTGGTCCCTGCGTCGATCGGCGGGGGGGGCGTGCCCCCCCCCCTCCGCCGGGGGGTCCCCCCCGCCCGGGGGGGGGAGGACCCCCCCGCTGCCAGGGGGGGAACCGACCCCCCCGCCGATCGACGCAGGGACCACCGACTCC
>CAZHRW010000281.1:0-10014 GCA_964535025.1 uncultured Planctomycetales bacterium | reverse complement strand
ATGCCGGGGGGGGGGGGGGGGCCCGGGGCGAACGGACGGTTGCCCGCGTCGAGGCCGGCCGGGCCGCCCCCCCGCCAGTCGGCCCGCGGCCGGGCCGGCTGAGCCGGCGCCGGCGGCGCGGGTTCGCCTTCGAGCTCGGCCGTCGACGGCGGCGTGATCGTCTCGGACGGCGGGGGCGCTTCGGCGACGGGCGACGCGGCCGCGACGGGCGTCGGCGGCGCCGCGGCCGGCGCCGCGGGCGACGCCGTGTCGGCCTCGGGAGGGGCCGGTTCGTGGTCCGCCAGATCGTCGGTGCCTCTGCCCACCGGGTCGGAGGCCAGATCCGCCGCCGCGGCGCCCTGCTCGGCCCGCTCGGCCAGCAGCGCGTCGAGATCCTCCAGCCGTTCGATCGGCGGCGGTGCGTCCGCCGACGACTCGTCGCGCAGCGCCCCGGCCTCGGCGGCGCTGACGGCCTCGGCGGCGGCCGGCGGGGGCTCGGGGGTGTCGGGGTGGTCGACCTGCTGGCGCTCAAGGGTCGCGTCCAGGGCCGCCTCGTCGGTCGCCTCGGCCGTCTCATCCGGTGTTTCGCCGGCGGCCTGGGCGAACAGCGCATCGAGGTCCGCCTGGCTCATCGTCTCGTTGGCCCCGGCGGCCGCCGTCTCGGGCGGGGCCTCGGCCGCCGGTTCGGGCGGCCCATCCGCCGGCGGTTCGTCCGGCGCCGCGGCGGGCGTTTGCTCGGGGCCCTTGGCGAAAAAGGCATCGAGATCCGCCTGGGCGACCGCCCCGGCGGATGCCGCGTCTTCGTCGCCCGACGCTTCGGCCTCGGCGAACGCCGCGTTGAGCGTCTCGGGCGTGGCGGCGCCGTCGTCGGCCTTCTCGTTGTCGGCGGACGGCGGGACCTGCCCGTCGGCCTGGGCGAACAGCGCGTCGAGATCGGCCTGGCTGACGGGGCCGTCGGTGCCGGACGGCGTCTCGGGCTCATCGGAGCGGGTGAACATCGCGTCGAGGTCGGCCTGGGTCACCGGGCCGCTCTCGCCGTCGTCGTCGTCGGCGGGCGCGGCCGGGGCCGCGGCGGTGTCGCCGGTCGGCGAGGTCTCGGGGAACAGGTCATCCAGCGTGTCGGCCGCGTCCTGCTCGTCGGTCGGCGGGGCGTACGTGTCGGCCGAGGGGCCGAACAGGGCGTCGAGCTCCTCGGCCGTCACGGTCCGCTCGACGTCTGGGCCGGCATAGGGGCCGTCGTCGTTCTCGCGGGCGCCCTCGACGAGGGGGGTGTCCTCGTCGATGCCCGCCGCCGCACCGTTGAGGTCGGCGGCCTGGTCGTGGAGGAGCTGGTCGACCGCATGGCCGGCCAGGACGTCGAGCAGTTCCTCCTCGTCCCGGGCGGCCTGCTCGGCCTGGGTCCCGCCGTGGTCGGATTGGGGCCGGTTCACTGTCATGACATTGGCTGCGTATCTCGTATCATATCGGAAGACCTTAAGGTGAACCTATAGTGTCTCACGGGAAAAGGCCGAGCCTGCCCGCCGGGTGGGCCGGTTGCTCTCGGCGGCCCGACCGCCGATCATCGAGCAGGGAGCAAGCATGAAGGCGATTGTGACCGGACAGGTGGGCTTGGACAAGAAGGCGTACCTTCAGCGGGTCGTCGAGGCCGCCGGGCAGGACGTGTGGCTGGCCAACGTGGGCGACAGGATGTACGCCGAGGCGCCCGACGTGCCGCCCGGGCGGATCCTGGACCTGCCGCTGACCCGCCTGCGGCTGCTGCGGCGGGCGGTGTTCAAGGATATTCTCAACGAGGCGCCCCGGCACGCGCACACGATCGTCAATACCCACGCGACCTTCCGCTGGCGGCACGGGCTGTTCTACGCCTTCGATTACGACCAGTTGAAGGCCTTCGACGCCGATAGCTACATCTGCCTGGTCGACAACATCGACGCCATCCACGCCCGCATGCTCCGCGACGGACACGCCGAGCACTCGCTGAAGGACCTGATGGTCTGGCGGGAGGAAGAGACGCTGGCGACCGAGCTGGTCAGCCAGATCGTTCGCGGGCGGGGCTGCTTCTACATCCAGGCCCGCGGCCACGAGGCCTCGACGGCCGACACGCTGGCGGCGCTGCTGCTGCGGCCGGACCTGCGCAAGGCGTACCTGAGCTTCCCCATGTCGCACGTGATGGCCCATCCGGCGGTGATGGCCGACATCGAGATGTTCCGCCGGCAGATGAAGCTTCATTTCGTCTGCTTCGATCCGGGCGACCTGGAGGAGAAGTACCTTACCCACCTGGCCCTCGAGGCCGTCGAGGAAGGCCGCCGCTGGGTGACCGTGACCGTCGCCGGCCGTCGGATCAACATCGACGCGGCCGAGCTGGTCTCGATTGTCTCGGACATCGACGGGCAGATCTACGCCCGCGATTTCATGCTCATCGATCAGAGCGACCTGATCATCTCCTACGTCCCCCGCCTGGGCGACGGGCAAGTGGGCCTGTCCAGCGGGGTCGAGCGCGAACTGCAGCACGCCCACGAGGCCGCCAAGGACGTGTTCGTCATCTGGCCCGGCGAGGCGACCCCCTCGCCCTTCGTCACCGAGACCGCCACGGCGGTCTTCCCCTCGATCGCCGACGCGGTGACGTACTTCGGCGATCGCGGCTACTTCGCCGACGACCGGGAAGGCGGCCTGTTCGGCCCGACGGGCCGCTGAAAGCCCGCGCCATCGCGGCGCGGGCCGCGGTGCGCGCCGGCCTACAGCCGGTTGCCTAAGGCAAGCCCATTACACCTCAAGACCCCGTGTCGGTTTGGTCGATACCTCACCAAAGGACACGAACCTCCGCGCCGGGGGGCGCGAACATGAGGATATGCACATGATCCGCGCGATCACGGTACTCCTGGCCGCGGGGATGGTGGCCGGTTGTGGGTCATCCTACTACGGGTTGCCTTCCACGGCGTCTTCCGACCCGGTTCGGATCGAAACCATCACGCAGCCGGACCGGGAGATGCGGGAGCTGATGGACGTCCTGGGCCGCATGGCCCCGCCGGCCGGCGCGACGGAGGCCACGGCGGTCTCGGCCCTGCGCCGGCACAGCTTCCAGACCGTCGGCGGCGACACCGACCCCTGCGTGGACGGCGGCGGGCGGATCATGGTCTTCGCCTCCACGGCCCACAGCCCCTGGCCGGACATCTACCTCAAGCGGATCGACAGCCAGGCCGTCACCCAGTTGACCAGCGATCCGGCCAGCGACATCCAGCCGGCGATCTCCCCCGACGGACGCTATGTGGCGTTCGCGTCCAATCGCACCGGGGCCTACGAGATCTACGTGATGACCCTCGACGGCCGGTCGATCCGGCAGGTCACCTACGGCGGCGGCGACAACGTCCATCCGTCCTGGAGCGCCGACGGCGATCGGTTGATCTACGCCTGCCGGTCGGCGCGCTCGGGCCGGTGGGAGATGTGGATCGCCTCCCTGTCCAGGCCCGGCAGCCGCCAGTTCGTCGGCTACGGGCTGTTTCCCGTCTGGTCGCCGGTCGCCGACCGCATCGCCTTCCAGCGGCCGCGGGCGCGGGATGGGCAACTGTACGGCATCTGGATGATCGACCTGATCGACGGGCAACCCTCGCTGCCCACGCTGGTGGCCGATGCGCCCGACCGGGCCTACCTGAGCCCCACCTTCAGCGACGACGGGCGGCAACTGGCGTTCGCCTCGGTCGCTCCGGAAGGGGCCGGGCGGATCGACATCTACACCGTCGATCTCGACGGGCAGAACCTCCAGCAGCTCACCAAGGGGCCCGGACGCAAATACGGGCCCACCTGGGCCGGCGAGGCGATCTACTTCAGTTGCGATCGTGACGGGCAGGAGAACATCTGGTCGGTCCACGTCGACGCTCCCCAGCACAGCGCTGCGACGGAGACCGGGACCGACGACTACCGCACCCTCGGCGTGCGGTAAACCCACGCGGCGGCGGCCGCGCGGTTCGCAGGATGCGAACGGAGGCAGGGCGAATGGAGTCGCGCAGGACGGTACGGCCACGCCTGATCACGGCGGTGGCGCTGACGGCGGTGGCGGCGGCGGGCGGCTGTGCGCCGGAGATGGCGTCGCTGAGCACGCCCTACCCCCAGAGGCGATCCGTGGCGGTGCTGCCCCTGCTCAACCAGTCGCCCTCCAGCGACTTCGACCCGATCGCCGCCACCGACACGCTGGTCAGCGAGCTGGCGCAAGTCCGGAACCTGGCGGTCCTTCCGACCAATCAACCCCTGAAGCTGCTGCTGGCCCGCGGCCAGACGCACCCCACCAGCCTCGCCGAGGCGACCGAGATCGCCCAGGCACTCGGCGTCGACGGGGTGATCATCGGGGCGGTGACCGACTACCGCCCGTATTCGCCCCAGAAGGTCGGGATGACGCTGCAGTTGATTTGGGTTCGTGCCGATAGCACTATCGGCGGGCTGGACCCGATCGCGGCCGGCCGGCAGGCCGCCGGCACGCCGGCGACGGCGGGGGGGTATGCCCGCCGGGGCAGCCAGGTCCAGGCCGTGCTGGACGCCGCCGGCAACGACGTGGTGCGACGCGTGCAGGCGTATGCCGCGACGCACGAGGGCACCGACAGCCCCTACGGCTGGCGGCGGTACCTGGTGGACAGCGACGCGTACCTGCGGTTCGTCTGTCACGAAATGATCGTCCGCCTCCTGAACGAGGAACTGGCACGGATCAGCATACCGGTCCGCAGGACCGACTAACGGCTGGGAGCACCATCGATGATGCGTACGTTGGCCTTGACCAAGCAGTCCCATCGCTACGTGTTTCGCTATAATGAGGGCAGCGAATGCGAGGTGCTGGAGGCCGTCGCCGCGCTGGCCTCCGACCCGTCCAGCGACTTCGACTGGGTGGACGCGGCCAGCCTGAGCTTCCAGATCACCTGCGAGCAGGCGACCAGTTGTCTCAAGGCGATGACCCCCGAACGCCGCAGCGCCTGACCGCCGGACGGGGGGCCCACGATAGCGTCGCCACAATGGAAAGCATGCCGGCATGGATGAAGCTCCGGCCATCAACGCCCTACCACCGGTCCGGGATTTCCTGGAGAACCTTCACGTCGAGCGGGGCCTGTCGGCGCACACGATCCGCGGCTACCGGGCCGACCTCGAGCAGTTCTGCGGCTTCCTGGCCACCGGCCCCGAGCAGTTGCTCAAGGAGGCCCTGACGGTCGAGGACCTCACGCCGTTGGCCGAGGCCGATCCCGCTTCGATCCGCCGGCGGCTGGTCGCCCTGACGCCCAACGAGGTGCGGGCCTACCTGTCGGTGATGAGCAACAGCAGCTACAGCGCCAGCACCGTCGCCCGCAAGCTGGCGGCGCTGCGGAGCTTCTACAAGTACCTCGTGCGCAAGGGGGTGCTGGAGACCTCGCCGGTGCGGGTCATTCGCACGCCCCGCCGGCCCAGGCGGCTGCCGGCGTGCCTGGACGTCCGCCAGGTCGACGCGCTGATGACCGCGGCCGACGACGGGACGTTCGGCGGCGTGCGGGACCGGGCGATCCTCGAGATGATCTACTCGGGGGGGCTGCGGATCAGCGAGCTGGTGGGTTTGAACGTAGGGGATCTCGACGAGTTCGGCGAGGTCGTCCGCGTCATGGGCAAGGGCCGCACCGAACGCCTCGCCGCCGTCGGCACCCATGCGCTGAGGGCCCTGCAGGCCTACGCGGCAATGCGGGCGGCCAAGTTCGGCGCGCCGTCGCCGGCGGCGCCGCTGTTCGTCAACCGGCGGGGCGGCCGCCTGACCGACCGCAGCATCCGCCGCGCCCTCGACAAGTACGTGCGGATCGCCGGCCTGCCGGCCGGGGTGTCGCCCCACACGCTGAGGCATTCCTTCGCCACCCACCTGCTCGAAAACGGCGCCGACCTCCGCAGCGTCCAGGAAATGCTCGGCCACCGCAGCCTCTCGACCACGCAGATCTACACGCACCTGACCAGCTCCCGCCTCAAGCAGGTCTACGACGACACGCATCCCCTCGTCGGCTGACGCCGTCTCTTTCGCCGTTGCAGCGCCCGTTTCCACCCCGGCGGCGTGCCGAGCACGCGGGGGCGGGTGAAGCGTTCGAGCAGGGGCGTGAGGGTGTTCATGCCCAGGACCGCCAGGTAGACCGGGGCCGGCACGTCGGTGTACAGCCGCAGCAGCATCCCGCCGGCGCCGCAGCCGAGGCCGAAGAGGATCTGCCCGCGGGGGGTCACCGGGCGGGTGGTCATCTCCGAGGCCAGGAAGAACGCCGCCAGCAGCAGCCCGCCGGTGGCGACGTGGTAGCTGACGTACGTGAAGCCCACCGCCGGCCCCTCGACGGTCAGTGGCATCCACACCCGCCCGCCGGCGCCGCCGCCGGTCTGCAGGTGGATCGGCGCGACGGCGGCGACGGCCGCGGCGGCCAGGATGACCGCGCCCGGCAGGAACCACGTGACGTAGTGGCGGTAGATCAGGTACAGCCCCGCCAGCACCAGGACGACCGACGCGGTCTCGCCGATCGCCCCGGCGGTCGCCCCGGCGAGCACCTCGCCCGTCGACGGCAGCTCCAGCAGCGCGCCGGCCAGCGTGCGGTGGGGCTCGCCCGACGGACGACTCAACTCCCGCAGCGTGACCCTCGGCCGCGCCAGGGCCACGGCGTCGGCGTCCGACGCCCCGGCGGGCGCCCGGCCGTACCGGTGGAAGGCCCCGGCCGCTCGGGTGTCGCGCACGTCGCCGATGACGGCGCGGGACGGCTTGAGCAGCCCGTACGTGGCGGGGTTGACCGACGCGGCGAACAGCACCCCGACCGCCAGGCGCCCCACCAGCGCCGGCTGCCAGAGGAAGTGGCCCACGCCGCCGAAGATCGCCTTGCCGGCGATGATCGCAAAGGCCGCGGCGACCAGCGGGACGTACCACGGCACCGACCCCGGCAGGGTCAGCGCCAGCAGCATGCCCGTCAGCCACGCGTGGGACCGCCCGCCCAGGGCGGGGGTGCGGGTGACGCGGAAGTAGGCCCACTCGAAGCCGACGCACCCGGCGACGCTCAGCAGCGCCACCGCCGCCGCCCGGTAGCCGAACAGGACCACCCCGGCCGTCAGGGGCGCCGCCGCCGCGATCATGGAGACGACGAAGACGGTCCGGCTGCCCTCGCCGGCGCGCAGCAGCGGCGGCTGCCGCCAGGGGGGCAGGATCGCCGCCGTCGCCGGGGTGAGGTGCCGGGCGGTCTCAGTCATGGGTGTCGGCCTCCGTCGGCTCGTCGCGGCGGACGAGGGTCGCCAGGGTCCGCACGCGGTGGGTCAGCGGCCAGCGGGCCGGGCAGACGTAGCTGCACACGCCGCAGCCCAGGCAGGCGGTCACGTCGTAGCGCCGGGCCCGCTCGAGCTCGCCCAGTTCGTACATGTCGTTGAGGCTCGCCACGTCCAGGCGGACCGGGCAGCGGTCGGTGCACCAGCCGCAGCGGATGCACGCCGTGGCGGTCCGTTCGTCGGGCGCCGGCAGCGACAGCAGGCCGGAGGTCCCGGGTCCGACGACGGCGTCGTCGGGCAGGGCCACGCCGGTCATCGGCCCGCCGTGGCAGAAGTTCCCCGCCACCGGCGCGCCGCACGCCGTCAGCAGCTCCCAAGCCGCCATGCCCATCGGCGCCAGCCGGTTGCCGGGCCGCCGGACGTGCGCGCCGCTGACGGTGACCGGCCGCCAGGTCGGCGGACAGCCCGTGGCGATCCAGCGGTGGACCGCCGCGCAGGTTGTGACGTCCAGGACGGCCACGCCGACGTCGGCCGGCGAGCGCCCGGGCGGGGGGACCCGGCGGGTGATGACCTTCGTCAGCATCGTCGGGTGGCCCATGGGGTACTTGTGCTGCACCGCCAGCGACTGGATCTCCCGCCGCTCGGCCGCGGCGCCCATGGCGCGGTAGCGGTCGACCCGGCGGGCGTCGACGGCCAGGGCGGTCCGCCGGACGCCCAGGGCCCGGGCGATGACGGCGGCGGCCGTGACGATCGCCTCGCCGCGGGTGGCCATGAGGCGGTGTTCGCACGTCAGGTACGGTTCGTTCTCCAGGCCGTTGATGATCAGCACGTCGGCGGCCGCCCGGCGGTGGCGTTCGCACCAGCGCGCCAGCGGCTCGGGCGGCGCGGCGGCGGTGGTCAGCCCGCCGGCGGCGAGGTGGTCGATGAGCTGCTCGGCGGTGGCATCTTCCCAGGGGAAGGGCGCTTCGGTGCCGGCGGCCTCGGGGTCCGTCAGGTCGGTCAGCTCGATGGAGGGGCACTCGTAAGCGTAGGTATCCAGGTCGGTTCCGCTCGGCCGTCCGGCCAGACGGCAGCGGCCGACGCCGGTGACGACGCCGCCGGTCGGCGCGAATACCGGCATCGCCCCGCCCCCGGCGACCGCCAGGCGGTCCCCGTCGCGAACCCGCCGGCCGGGGCGCACCAGGACCTCCACGTCCCCCAGCCCGCACGGGTCCGCCGGGACGTGCAGCGCCTTCGGGATCGGGATCGGCTCGATGTCCTTGTTGATCGTGGCGTGCGTCTCGTCGGGCAGGTCGATCCCGCCGACGAACGTGCCGAACCGTTGCCGTCGCATATCCGCATCTTATCCAGACACGCCCGCCAAGTCACCGTTCGGGATTCGCCGACAAGGTCCTTGCCTCGCGGGCCGCCCATCGCGACAATGGGCGGCATGATTGCGGGATGGGTACTACCCTTCTCACCGGGGGCAGGGCGTGCGGATGATGCAACGGTGGACGGCAACGTGGGACGGGGCGTTGATCGAAGTGAGATTCGAGGACGTTCCCTTTTCCAAGAGCGATACGGACTTGGGGCGCTATCCGACCGGTGAGCTTCTCGTCGACGGGGTGAGCCTCGTCCGCCGGGCGTCGGATTCGCCGACCAGCGTCGAGTTGCACGCGGCCCTTCGACGGCCGGGCGGCCGCCGTGCGGGGATCCGCGCCCAGGTCCGGTGCGGCCGCAGCGCCATGGCCTGCGACATCCACGTCGACGACCGGCGGCTGAACGTCTCGCGGGCCTAAGCGGCGGTATTCAAAGAAGATGCCTTCACACGCGGGCGAGCGCGGGTGGCCTGGAGGGAGGCGACCGAGTCGAGCACGGCGGTGTAGGGGTCAGTCAGGCCTTCGTGGGCGCGACGGTCCAGCTCGCGGCTGATCGGGGCGGCGGCGGCCGTGGCGAGCACGCGGGCGACGAGCAACTGTTCGCCGGTCATCCGGCTCAGCGGGGTCTGCATGCGGTCCAACCTCCTCGTTCGGGTTGACGTCCGCAGTGGCTATCGGCCGGTTGGCGGGGCAACTTCATTTGGACGGCGGGGAATTTGGAAAGGTAACACCCTGTAAGGCCAAGCGCTTACGGCAATTCCCGCGGAAATGCGGTTTGGCGGGGCCAGGCGCTTGACATCGTCGGGGCGTGTGGTACAGTTTTCTGACTTGTTTGTGGGCGTTCGATGCGCCCGAAGCGCCGCGGCCGTGGCGGAACTGGCAGACGCGCAGGCTTCAGGTGCCTGTGCCCTTCGGGGCGTGGAGGTTCGACTCCTCTCGGCCGCATGGGGGGCTTCTTTTTGTTTGTGGACGACATGAAGGAATAACAATGTCGCGGAAATGCTATTTCACGGGTCGGCGGACGACGGCGGGCCGCAAGTACGCCCATCGCGGCCGTGCCAAGTATCTTGGCGGCGTGGGCGTCCGCACGACGGGCAAGACGAAACGGAAGATCAAGCCGAACATCCAGAAGGTCCGCGCGATGGTCGACGGGGTGCCCATGCGGATCCGCGTGTCGGCCAAGGCGATCAAGATGGGCAAGGTCGTCAAGCCGCTCAAACGCACCTGGCGGCCCGACACCGAGCCCGCCGGCTGAGTCGCCGCGTCGCAGACGCCGCGGGATGCCGAGGTTCCGGTGTTCGTGCGTTCCCGCCGGCGCGCGTGCGGCGGCCCTTGAAAGACCCGTCCCCGGACGGGTCTTTTAGCGGTGTGCCAGGCATGGCACGATGACTTGGAGGTGTAAGTCCTCTGGAGGCCCTGATCGCGGGAACTCCTAGCTGAACAGCAACTGCGGCGTCGTGAG
>CAZHRW010000280.1:0-11186 GCA_964535025.1 uncultured Planctomycetales bacterium | reverse complement strand
GTTGCCGGGCGTTGCAGGTGCCCGCGAGGGCGAGAAGGGAAGGCCGTGAGAATCGGCCGCGGACGCGCCGCTGTGACCGGCGACGACCGCCGCAGGTAGGCCACTGGCCGGGTGTGTGACCCGGCCGGGAAGGCGCGGCGGAAGGATGACCCGGGAGCCAGAAGACCTGCCTGCACCAGCCTGGTCGATCCTTCGCGGCTGAGTGCTCGACCACATCGGACCCGGTCGCTATCCGGCTCCGGTGCCGCGAAGGCGCCGGGGCCGTTTTCGTTGGGCCGTGCGCGACACACGGCGAAACCCGATGGCGACGCCTCCATGCATCGCGTTGCCGGTCCGACGACTCGTCCCCCGCAATCATCCCCAGGCTGCCGGCGGTGCGGCCTTGCGCTTGGGTCGCGGCGCCTACGAGGCCTCGAAGCGCAGGTTGGGAGGTGTGCCGTGCGGACGATGCTTACAATGCTGGTTGTGGCAGGGGTGACGATGGTGGCGGGGGTCGCGCCGGCGGAGGTGCTGGCCGATTTCGACGATCTGCCGCTCGAACCCGAAAGTTACTGGCGGGGCAGCGAGAGCGCCGACGGGTTCGTCAGCGGCGGCGCCTGGTTCAACACGAACTACACGTACTATGCCGACTGGGACTACGTCGCCTGGGACGGGTTCGCCTACTCGAACGTGTCGGACACCACGACGGCGGGCTACACCAACCAGTTCGCCGCCATCACGGGGACGGATCTGAGCGGATCGGGCGCCTACGCCGTCGGGTATTGCGGCGGGATCGAGCCGCCCCACCTGTCGATCCTCGACGCCGGCGACGGCGTCGTGTTCGGCGGGGCATTCGTCACCAATACCACCTACGCCTACCTGTCGATGCGGGACGGCGACGATTATGCCAAGGCCTTCGGCGGCCCGACCGGGGAGGACCCCGACTGGTTCGCCCTGACCATCACCGGCCTGCGCGCCGACGGGTCGTCCGACACCCTGGACGTGCACCTGGCGGACTTCCGCTTCGCCGACAGCGCCGACGACTACCTCCTTGACGACTGGACGTGGGTGGACCTGTCGGGCCTCGGGCCGGTCGTCGGCCTGCGGTTCGCCCTGAGCAGTTCCGACACGGGGCGCGACGGGATGAACACCCCGGCCTACTTCGCCCTGGACGGCCTGACCGTCCCCGAACCGGCGACGCTGATGATGATGACCGCGGGCCTGCTCGCCCTGCGCCGCCGCAACCGGTAGGCCGAGCTGGGGCGCCTCAGCCTCAAGCCTCGAGCCTCAAGCCTGAAAAGAGTCACCGGCGGCGCCGGCGTTTGACGGCCATCGGCGTCGGCGCCGCCGCGTTTTGAGCAGGTGAGGGAAACGATGAATCGAAATGCATGGATGGTCCTGCTGGCGCCGGCGGCCGTCGTGGCGGCCGCGTGGGCCGGGCCGTACGCCGGGCCCATCGGCACCGTCGACAACCCCTACGACCGGGGCATTCCCGGCTGGGTCGGCCCGGCCGGAGAGGGCGTCTCCGGCGGCGGGTACTACGCGGTGCCCGGCCAGGTGCTTAATGACGCTTTCGTCGGCTGGGCCACCGGCGTGGTGACCTATGCCCCCGCATCGTCGGTCGATGCCAAGTGGGCCGATCCCACCAAGGCGCTGGGCCCGGCCGTCGGCGACGAATACGAGGTGGTCAGCCTCGGCGACCTGTCGGCGGCGGACATCGCCGCCCACCTGGTCGACCCCGACGGCGTGGGCGTGCCGCACCCGGGATCGATCACGCTGGCGTTCGACGTGACGATCGCCGACGGACCGGGGCCGGACCTGGCGGTTTTCGAGAACGGCTTCAGCCGGACGGGCTCGCCGACCTTCTTTGCGGAACTGGCCTACGTGGAGGTCTCGACCGACGGGGTCACCTTCGCCCGCTTGCCCGCCCGCTCGCTGATGACCCGACCGGACGGCGACACCTGGCCGTTCGTGTCGATCGACGTGACCGACGTGTACAACCTCGCCGGCAAGCACACCAACGCCGAGGGCCTCTGCTGGGGCACGCCGTTCGACCTGGCCGACCTGGCCGACGACCCGGCGGTGACGGCCGGACAGGTGGACCTCCAGAACGTGCATTTCGTCCGCATCGTCGACATCCCCGGCAGCGGCGCTTTCGTCGATGCGACCGGCGCGCCGATCTACGACGGGTGGATGACCACCGGTTCGGCCGGCTTCGACCTCGACGCCGTCGGCGTCCTCAAGCAGAACTTCGGCGCCGGCGACGCCGCCTGGGACCAGGGCGACTTCGACGGCGACGGCGACGTCGATCTCGACGACTTCGCGATCCTCAAGCAGAACTTCGGAACGTGATGCCCGCGAACCCCCCACACCCCACCCGCACCGCCTTCACGCTCATCGAGCTGCTGGTGGTTATCGCCATCGTGGCCCTGCTGACGGGGATCCTGCTGCCGACACTGAACGGCGCGCGGGCGTTGACCCGACGAGCCGTCTGCGCCTCCAACCTGCGCCAACTGGCCATCGCCAACCTCGGCTACGCCGCCGAGAACCGCGGCGCTTTCGTCCTGGCGGCCGAGGACATGTTCGAGCGGACCACCGTCAAACGCTGGCACGGCGAGCGCGACGCGCGCAGCGAGCCGTTCGACCCCGCCCGCGGCCCGCTGGCCGACTACCTCGGCGACGGCGGCGTCAAGCAGTGCCCGTCCTTCACGCCGGACGCCGCCGGTTTCGAGGCCGGCTGCGGCGGGTACGGCTACAACGCCGACTACATCGGCGGCCGGCTCGATCTGGGCACCAGCCGGCGTTCGGCGACCACCGCCGAGGTCGCCCAGCCGGCCGCGACGGTCATGTTCACCGACGCCGGCTACCTCGAAACCGACCCGCCGCCGACGCACCTCATCGAATACAGCTTCTGCCGCCCGCCCTATCGCCCGGACGGTAGCGGACGCTGGGACGCCTCCATCCACTTCCGCCACCGCGGCGTGTGCAACGTCGCCTGGGTGGACGGCCACGTCGACCACCGTTCGATGGACTTCACCGCCGCCTACCAGGGACGCTCCCTCGGCGAGCAGGCCGTCCGCGCCTCCGCGATGGGCTGGTTCGGCCCCGACGACCGCAACAACGAGCTGTTCGACCTGAAACGTGAGGCACGGCCACAGCCGCATGCCTCCCGCGCGCCCGCGCCTCGCCAGCACTATCTCCTTGCACCGCCGGCGTTCCTATGCGATGATCTTCGTTCCATTCACGTGGCAAGAGAACATCGTTAGAGCACCGGAGACATCTCATGAGCATGCAATCAAGAGTGTGGGCCTTTGCGGTCGTGGGCCTGGTGGGTCTGGCCGTGGTCCTGGGCGGCTGTGGGGGCGAGGGCGACGAGACGTCCGCCAAAAAAATCAAGCTGGCTTACAGCATCTTCTTTCCGCCGACCCACGCGCAGACGCTGACGGCCCAGGCGTGGGCGGATGAGATGAACAAGCGCACCGACGGGCAGGTGGAGATCACCGTCTATCCCGGCAAGACGCTTTCGACCCCCGAGGAATGCTTCGAGGGCGTGGTCAACGGCGAGTTCGACATCGGGATGAGCTGTTTCGCCTACACACGGGGCGAGTTCCCGCTGCTGGAGGCGCTGGACCTCCCGCTGGGCTACCCTGACGGGCAGACCGCCACGCGCCTGGCGACGGAGATGGTGCGCAAGTATCAGCCGGACGAGTTGGCCGAGGTCCACACGTTGTTGGTCCACGCGCACGGCCCGGGCCTGCTGGCCAGCAAGAAGCCGGTTCGAACGCTGGAAGACCTCAAGGGCATGAAGGTGCGCGCGACCGGACTGAGCCAGAAGCTCGTATCGGCCCTCGGCGGTACGCCCGTGGCGATGGATCAGTCGGAGACGGCCGAGGCGCTGCGGAAGGGCACGGTGGAGGCGACGTTCTGCCCCATCGAAACGCTCGAGGGCTGGAACCAGGGCCAGGCCATCGAGTACATCACCGACACGTCCGCCATCGGGTACACAACGGCGATGTTTGTCGTCATGAACAAGGATGTCTGGGAGGGTCTGCCGGCCGATGTCCAGACGGTCTTCAATGAAGTCACCGAGGAATGGATCGTCCGTCACGGCAAGACCTGGGACGACGCCGACGCGTCCGGCCGTGCGTTCGTGGCGAACCTCGAGCGGCCGCGGGAGATCATCACGCTCAGCGAACAAGAGCAGGCCCGTTGGCGCGAGGCGGTCCGTCCCGTCCTGGATGCGTACGTGGCCGAAGCGGCCGCCAAGGGCCTGCCGGGCGAAGCACTGCTGAAGGACCTTCAGCAGGCGTTGGCGGCGACCGGGGCGGACGGGAACTGATCCGTGATGCGCACCCGCGGGATCCTGACAGTGGCGCGCCGGGCGCACCAGGTCGGCTTCGGCCTGGTGCGCCTGCTCACCTTGGCGTTCGCAGCGACCTCCGCGCTTGGCGTGCTGGCCATGATGGTCATCACCTGCGTGGACGTGGTAGGGCTGCAGTTCCGCAGACCGTTGCCCGGAGCGCTGGACCTGGTGAAGATCTCCATGGTTTTCGCCGTGGCCGGGGCACTGCCCTACACCACGGCGGTCAAGGGCCACGTGGCCCTTGAGTACTTCTTCCACAAGCTGTCGCGGCGCTGGCGGATCGTCGTGGACGGCCTCACCCGTCTGCTGGGTATGGCCCTGTTCGCCGCCCTGGGCTACGGGTGTCTGCTGCGCAAGAGCGCGAGGGTGACGCAGACCTCGGGGATCCCTATCGGCTGGCTGATGTGGGTGATCGCCTTCTCGTGTCTGCTGGTGGCGCTGGTCATCCTGTATAACCTGCTCCACCCCGGTCGGGAGATGATCAAGCCATGAGCCCGCTGGAAATCGGTATTGCCGGTTGCGTGGCGCTGCTGATCCTCCTGACCACCAGCATGCCCGTGGGGTTCGCGATGGCCCTGGTCGGCATGGTGGGGTTCGGCGTGCTTCGCGGGGGGGTCGATCCGCCGTTGAGCATGGCCGCCGGCGTGCTGCGCAGCCAATTCTCGTCGCCCTCGCTGACGGTGATCCCGTTGTTCGTGCTGATGGGGCAGGTTAGTTTCCACTCGGGCATCAGCCGACGCCTGTTCGATGCGGCGTACCACTGGTTGGGCTGGCTGCCCGGCGGGCTGGCCATGGCCACGGTCGGCGCGTGCACGGGCTTCGGGGCCATCTGCGGCTCGGGCCCGGCGACGTCGGCGACGATGGCCGCCGTGGCGCTGCCGGAGATGAAACGCTTCAAGTACTCCATGGAGCTCGGCTGCGGCACCGTCGCCGCCGGGGGCTCCCTGGGGATGCTGATCCCCCCGTCGGTCGTCCTGATCGCCTACGGCGTGATGACCCGCCAGGACATCGACAAGCTGTTCATCGCAGGGATCGTGCCGGGGCTGCTGATCGCCGGGCTGTTCTGCGTGACCATCCTGATCCAATGCCTGCGTCGTCCACAGCTCGGACCGGCGGCCACGGGGTCCACGTGGGTCAACCGGTTCGCCTCGCTGGCGGGCGTCATCGAGACGCTGGCCCTGTTCGTCCTGGTCATGGGGGGGATGTTCGCGGGTTTGTTCACCCCCACACAGGCGGCGGCGATCGGCGCCGCCGGCAGCCTGGCCATCGCCGCCATCCGGCACAAGGTGAACCTGTCCATGCTCCGCCAGTCCCTGATGGAAACGGTTCGAACCTCGTGCATGGTGCTGTTCATCGTCGCCGGCGCAACCATCTTCGGGCGGTTCCTGGCGCTGACGCAGATCCCCCAGGATCTGGCCACGTGGCTCAAGGCGCTGAACATGCCGGGCTTCCTGGTGATGGCGATGATCATCCTGTTCTACCTGCTGGCGGGCTGCTTCATCGATGCGCTGGCGCTGATGCTGCTGACCGTCTCGATCTTCCAGCCCGTCGTCGTTAAGTTCGGCTACGACCTGGTGTGGTTCGGCGTGATGATCGTCGTGGTCACGCAGATGGGCGTGATCTCCCCGCCGGTGGGGGTCTGCGTCTACGTGGTCAGCGGTGTGGAACGGGATGTCCCGCTGGGGACCATCTTCCGCGGCGCGCTGCCGTTCCTGTTGACGCTGATCATCGCGGCGGGCATCCTGGTGGCCTTCCCCGAGATCGCCCTGTGGCTGCCGCGACTGGTCCGGTGATGGAGGCGAACCCGATGAACGAGACGGCCCTGCCCGAAAGCCCCTACCAGCGGATCCTGTTCTGCACGGATTTCTCGCCCAACGCCGACGCCGCGTTCGCCTACGCCCTCGACGCGGTCCGCCGCCGTCCGGGCTGCACGCTGCACCTGCTGCACGTGATCCCCGAGCCCGACGCGCAGTTCTGGAAAACCTACATCTACGAGATCGATAACGTCGACGCCAAGGCCCGGGCGGATATCGACGCCAAGATCGCCGAGGCCTACACCTCCCGCCTGCCGGCGGGCGTGCGCTTCGAGGTGACGGTCCGGATCGGGCGGGAATACGTCACGATCCTCGAGTTCGCCCGCGAGAAAAACGTCGACCTGATCGTCCTCGGCCGGCACGGCCGCACGGCCCTGGGCGACTGGCTGTTCGGCGGCGTCACCGAGAAGGTCACGCGCAAGGCCGACTGTCCGGTGCTGATCGTCCCGCCGCCGCCCCAACGGTAGAACCGGCGGGATGGACGGTCGCGGCCCGGCGGGTGAAGCCGTCCGGTGCTACCCCGCGTAGGAGTGCAGCTCGGCGAATCGCTCCGAGAGGTTCACCCACGACAGCGTGATCACCGCCAGTGCCGCGGCGAGAAGCACGACGACGGCCTCCAGGCGACCGCGGCGACCGCCCGTCACGAGGCGCAGGTGCAGGTAGAACACGACCGTCAGCCAGGTCGCCAGGGACCACAGCTCCTTGGGGTCCCAGTTCCACCAGTCGCCCCAGGCCCGCTTGCCCCACACCGCCCCCAGCACCAGTCCCGCCGTCAGGGGCGGCAGGGCCAGGACCACCATCCGGTACGCCGTCACGTCGCGCGACGCCGCCCCGGCCGCCGGCGGCACGCCCGCCAGGCGCCCGGCGGCCTGGACGGCGGCCTTGGCCAGCAGGACGTACCCCAGCAGGTACGCCCCCACGTGCGGGATGAACAGCCACGTCTGAAGCGCCGGCGCCAGCGGCCGCGTTACGGCACTGAAGATGAATCCCGGCGGCACCAGCAGCGCCGCACCGATCAGCGCGTCGAAGGCCGACCCGTCCACGCCCCCCCACCGCCGGCACGCCGCCGACAGCGGCCCCATCAGCGCCGCCATCACCAGGAAGACCTCGAAAAGATTCCCCATCGGCGCATGGCCCACCTGCACCCACCGCACCGCCACCGCCGCCGCCGCGACCGCCGAGCCCAGTGCGAAGAGCACTTGCCCCGGCCGTGCGAAACGCCCCAGCAGCCACAAGGCCGCAAAGGCGTGCAGCAGCAGCGCCACGGTGATCAACCCGCCCAGGATGGTGCCTTTGAACGCCATGATGAGACAGGCGGCCGCCTGTGCCGGCGATGTCAGCCTTTCTCCTGCTCGGCCCGCCGGGCGATGGCGGCGATGTCGGCCATCCGCTCGATGATCGGCAACTGCTGGGTGCACACCGACTCGCAGGCGCCGCAGCCGGTGCAGGTGGCGGCGGTCTCGGGCGGGACCTGCCAGTGCCAGCGCAGGCGGCCGAGGACGGCTTTGTCGTCGCCGCTGAGGATCTTCATGTTGTACGAATCCATCAGCTTGGGAATCTCCAGCCCCGACGGGCACGGCAGGCAGTAGCCGCAGCCGGTGCACAGCCCGCTGAAGCTTTCGGTGATGTGCCGCTTCATCGACGCGATGTGAGCGGCGTCGTACGGGGTGAAGTCCTCCACGGCCGCGACCGCCTGGTCGACGTGCTCGGTGGTCGTGAAGCCCACCAGGGCCGTCGTGACGGCCGGCTGCGAAACGTTGAAACGGATCGCCGCCGAGACGACGTCGGGATCGTCGGCGGCGCGGATGAAGTCGAACCGCTCGGCGTTCTGCGGGATCACGCCCCCGCCCAGCGGGTTCATCGTCACCACGCCCAACCCCCCCGCGGCGGCCGCGTCGAGCGCCTGCTGGCGGAAGGGGAAGTTGATCGCGCAGTAGCCCAGCGTGACGCCCTCGAAGACGCCCTCGGCGAGCATCCCGGCGATCTGACCGCCGGTCATGTGCGAACTGACCACCAGGTGATCGATCAGGCCCTCTTCCCTGGCCTTCTGCGCGGCGGCGACGGCCCCGCCGGCCTTGCGCTCGGCCCACTGCTCGGGCCTGACGATGCACCAGATGTGGAAGAAGTCGATCCGCTCGACGCCCAGCCGCTCGAGCGAGCGGTCGAGGCTCTTGCGCAACTCGTCGCCGTCGGCGGCCATGCACTTGGTCGAGCAATAGAACGTTCCCGGTTTCATCTGCCGCAGGGCGGCGCCCATGATGATTTCGCTCTTGTCCTGGCAGTAGCCTGGGGCGGTGTCGAAGTAGTTGATGCCCTTGTGGTAGGCGTGGAGCACCACGGCGGCGTTGGCATCGGTGTCGTCGGGGCTGGCGAACCGCATCCCGCCGAACGCGACGGCCGAGATCCGCTTGCCTGTCTTGCCGTACGGTTTTGTCAACACGAGGGCTGTCCTTTCCTGGGAGTCTGAACCATCGATCGCAACCGTGTCAGTATACCAACACTGTCAAGCGCCGCGGCCGTTACATCGCCGCCAGGCGCCGGCGGATGTGCTCGACAATCGTCTCCCGCGCCGGCCGCACCAGGGCCCGGGCGCCGTCGCGGAGGGCCTGGAGTCTCGCCGGGTCGTGGATCAGCGCGGCGGCTTTAACGGGGACATCCTCATCGGGCGCGGCCACGACGGCGGCCCTGCCGCGGGCGAGGTACGCGGCGTTATAGGTCTCCTGGCCCGGCACGGGGTGAAGCAGCAGCATCGGCGTGCCGGCGGTAAGGCTTTCGGTGACGGTCATCCCGCCGGGCTTGCTGACGATCAGCGCCGCCAGCTTCGATAACTCGTGCACGCGGTCGGTGAAGCCGATCGGCCGCAGTTGGGGGCAGTCCCCGCCGGCCTCGGCGCGACGGCCGAGACGGGCCAGCAGGTCCTTGTCGGTGCCGGCCAGGACCGCGATGATCGCCTCCGGCATTTCGCGGCACATCCGCGCGACCATCGCGTCGATCGGCCCGACGGTGAACAGCGCGCCGCCGCTGACGATCACCAGCGGCCGGTCGGCCGGGAGCTTCCACGCCCGACGCGCCGCCTCGGCGTCGAACGGGGCCGTCCACTTCGGATGCACCGGGATGCCCGACACCGTGATTCGCTCGGAAGATACGCCGAAGCCCGCCAGCCGGTCGCGGCCGCCGCGTGTGGCGACGAAGTAGTGGTCCACGTGCTCGGCGTACCAGTAGCGGTGAACATAGTAGTCGGTCACCACGACCATCTGCACCAGCCCCTCGGCGCCGGCGGCGATCCGGCCGGCGACGGCGGGCGGGGTGAGGAAATGCGTGTGCACCACCAGCGCGGGCTGCTGGTCGGCCAGCCAGGCGGTGAACCCGCGGATCGCCCGGCGTTCCAGGCCCAGTCGCACGCGTTCGGACAGCGGGCGCCGGGACCCGACGGGGCGGTCGCTGCGGCGGAAGCCCCACCCGTACAGCCGCGGGAAGCGCGTCACCGCCATGGCGTACCCGCCGGCGTAGAGCAGCCGGAACAGGCGGGGGGCGTAGTCGAGCACCTCCACCCAGTCGGTGGCGATCGCCGGATCGGCCGCCTTCAGCCCCGCCTCCAGCGCGCGCGCCGCCTGATTATGCCCGGCGCCTACGCCGGCGGTCACGAAGATCACACGAGGGGAAGCGGACTGACAACTCGCCATGGGCCCTAGTGTGGCAGGTGACGGGTGAAGTTTCAACCGCCTGACCCTGTCGACCGCGGCTTGACGGGCGGGGCGGGCGACGCTGTAATGGCATCCGACAGTCTTGTTGACCCCCACAATGAAAGGTACGGCTCCATGACGTCGCGCGAACGCCTCCGCAAGGCGCTGAATCACGAGCCGGTCGATCGCGTGCCGATCGACCTGGGCGCGATGCGGGCGTCGGGCATCAGCGCCCGCGTCTACGCCCAGCTCAAGGCACGGCTGGGACTGGACGGGCCGGTGAAGGTGCTCGACCCGATGCAGATCCTCGCCGTCGTCGAGCCGTCCGTGCTGGACGCCTGCCACGTCGACGTGGTGCCCCTGGAGGCGGTCAACGCCGCCTGGTGCGACGCGCCGGCCGAGACCGGCGTCGCCGAGACGCTCGCCAACGGACAACAAGTCTGGTTTCCGCCCGGCACGCGGATCCGCAAGGACCCCGACGGCGCGTGGCTGCTGCTCGACGCCGCGGGCGCCCCGTACGCCCGCATGCCCGCCGACGGGCTGTACTTCGACTTCATCCGGCCGACGATGGCGGCGTCGCGGATCGATCCCGACGCGTTCCGCCCCACCTCGACCGTCCCCGACGAGCAGCTCGACGCCTTCGCCCGCCGCGCCGAGGACCTGTACGCTCACACCGACAAGGCCCTGTTCGGCTGGGGCGCGAGCATCTCGTTTTTCGGCCTCAGCGCCCTGCTGTCGGACAACATCACGCAGGGCTCGCTGGACGAGTGGCTCGTCATGCTCATGACCGAGAAGGACACCGCCACCGAGATGATGGGCCGTGCGACCGACGCGGCGATCGCCCTGGCGAACCTGTACCACCAGGCGGCCGGGGAGAAGATCATGGTCTGGGGCGTCGCCAGCGACGACGCCGGCACGCAGCGGTCGGGGCTGATCCGCCCGGAGCTGTTCGAGGAGATGATCCTGCCCCACTACCGCCGGTTCTGCGACTGGGTCCACGCCCACACCGGCTGGAAGACCTTCGTCCACTCCTGCGGGGCCGTCAGCGACTACATCGAAGCCTGGATCGGCGCCGGGGTCGACATCCTCAACCCCGTCCAGATCTCCGCCGACGGGATGGATCCCCCGTCCCTCATGGACCGCTTCGGCGGGCGGGTGGTCTTCTGGGGCGGCGGCTGCGATACCCAGCACGTGCTGCCGCTGGGTGAGCCCGACGAGGTCCGCCGCCACGTGCGGGCCAACCTCGACGCGTTCGACGCCCTGGCCGGCGGGTTCGTGTTTAACCAGGTTCACAACGTCCAGGCCGACGTGCCCGTCGAGAACGTGATGGCCATGCTCGACGCGGCC
>CAZHRW010000279.1:0-32017 GCA_964535025.1 uncultured Planctomycetales bacterium | reverse complement strand
TAACAATCGCAAGGTATCTCGGTATTGCAACTCCGAAATACCGAATACTTGTCAGAACTGAAGTTAGCTCCCGCAAGGGACCCTCAAAGACGGCATCCTCCGTCACTGCGCGATCAGGCCCCGGCATCGCCGAACAGCGGCGTCTCGGCGTCGCCGTCGGCGGGGGGGGTGAGGCCGAGGTGGTCGTAGGCCTTGAGCGTGACCGAGCGTCCGCGGCGGGTGCGGGCGAGCAGGCCCCGCTGGAGGAGGAAGGGCTCGACGACGTCGACGAGGGTGTCGACCTCCTCGCCGAGCGTGGCGGCGGCGGCCTCGATGCCGACGGGCCCGCCGCGGTAGATGTCGATGATGACGGTGAGGAACTTGCGGTCGAGCTCGTCGAGGCCGAGCTGGTCGATGCCTTCGAGGTCGAGGGCGGCGTCGACGGCGGCGGCGGTGAGGCGGCCGTCGCCCTTGACCTGGGCGTAGTCGCGGCAGCGTCGGACGAGGCGGTTGGCGATGCGGGGCGTGCCGCGGGCGCGGCGGGCGATGGTGTCGATGGCGTCGTCGTCGTAGGCGATCTTGAGCATTTCGGCGGTCATCCGCGCGCGGCGGGCGAGGTCGTCGTCGCACCAGAACTCCAGGTGGTGGGCGATGCCGAACCGCGTCCGCAGCGGGGGGCTGAGCATGCCGGCGCGGGTGGTGGCGCCGATGAGCGTGAAGGGCTTGAGCGGCAGGTTGATGGTCCGGCTGTGCATGCCGGAGTCGACGACGAAATCGACCTTGAAATCCTCCATCGCGGGGTAGATGTATTCCTCGACCGCGGGCGTGAGGCGGTGGATCTCGTCGATGAACAGCACGTCGCCGGTGTCGAGGTTCGTCAGGATGCCGATCAGGTCGCTGGGGCGGGTCAGCGCCGGGCCGGAGGTGACCTTGATCGTGGCGTCCATCTCGTGGGCGATCACGTACGCCAGGGTTGTCTTGCCCAGCCCCGGCGGGCCGTGCAGCATCACGTGCTCCATCGGCTCGGACCGTTGCCGAGCGGCCGTGATGGCGATCCGCAGCTTCTCGAACAACTCCGGCGAGCCGATGCACTCGGCCAGCGTGTGCGGGCGCAGTGCCGTGTTGAACTGCTCGTCCTCGGGGCCGGTCGAGCCGGCGGCGATGATCGTTTCTCGGGCCATGTCAACTTCCCGCCTTCAACCGGTAGACGCACTGAATAATCGCCTCGGGGCTGTCCAATTCGGGCGCGACGGCCAGGGCGCGGTCGACCAGGGCCGTCGCGTCGGCGCGTTTCTCGCCCAATTGGATCAGGACGGTGACGGCCTGCAGGCCCGCCTCATTGAGCTTGGCTTCCGCCGCGACGGTCGCCGCGGCGGCGAAGTCGTCCAGTCGGTCGTGCAGCTCGGCGATGATCTGCTGGGCCGTCCGCTTGCCGATCTCGGGCAGGGCGGTCAGGGCGTCGGCGTCCTCGGCAACGATCGCGGCGGCGACGTCGGCGACCGGTCGGGCCAGCGCCCGCAGGGCCTTGCGCAGGCCGATGCCCTTGACCGACGTGAACAGTTCGAGAAACCGCCGGTCGGTCTCGTTGGGCAGGCCCACCAGCCGCGGGACGAGATTCCCGCGGGCCGGGTCGCCCTCGAGGTAGTGCAGCGTGTAGAGCACGATCTCCTGGCCGACCCGCCGGCCGAGCCAGTCGAGGCTGTAGGCGGGCACGAAAACCTCGTACCACAGCCCCCCGCCGGTATCGAGCAGGGCCTTGCTCGTCTCAACCTGCTCCAGTCTGCCGACGATTCTCGCGATCATGGCCCTGTTGTAGCCGCCGGGGGCGCCGCAAGGAAGGGAATTCTACGTTTGTTAGGGCCCCGCGACGATCCCCGCCGCCCGGCGGTCGCCTCGCAGGTGGCGGCCGGCGCACAGGGCGATGGCCATCGCGTCGGCGACGTCCGGCGGCTCGGGGACCGCGTCGAGGCCGCACAGCGACCGGATGGCCCGCTGAATCTGCCGCTTCGAGGCGTGGCCGTTGCCGGTGAGGCTCTTCTTGACCTCCGTCGCGGCCAGGTCGACCACCCCGATCGCCGCCCGCTGGGCCGCCAGGAGGATCACCCCGCGGGCGTGGGCCATCAGGATCGACGTGCGCGGATGCCGGTAGTGGGCGTAGAGCTTCTCGACGGCCACGCGGTCGGGGGTCAACTCGGCCAGCAGCTCGGCCAGGTCGGCGTGGATCTGCTCGATCCGGCGGGCGAGGGGCGCCTCGGCGGTCGTGCGGATCGTCCCGGCCTCGACGATGACGCCGTCGGCGGCGCCGGCGCCCCCAAAATCCACCGCGGCGTATCCGGTGATGTTCAGCCCCGGGTCGATCCCCAGCACGCGGAATGTCGATCGGCCCGGGGCCATCGCCCGCTCACGCTTCCTTCCGCCAGATCGTCCCGCCGGGGGTGTCTTCCAGCGTGACCCCCAGCTCGCCCAGCCGGTCGCGGATCTGATCGGCCATCGCGAAGTTCTTCCCGCGCCGGGCCTGGGTCCGCAGATCGATCAGCAGATCCATCAACTCCGACTCCAGGCCTGCCGCCGCCGTCGCCGCCGGAGGCGCCTCGAACAGCCCCAGCAGGCGGCCGCTGGTGATCAGTTCCCGCCCGGCCGCCGCGACCAGCGCCTTGTCGGCCGACGTGCCTTCGCCCTCCAGGCGGCTGGCGTCGACATAGCGGTTGATCAGCCCCGCCAGCTCGTGCAGGGACGCGATCGCCCCGGCGGTATTGAAGTCGTCGTCCATCGCGTCGTAGAGCTTCACGCGGCAGCTCATGACGTTGTTGACGAACTGCTCCTGCGACGCGCCGGCGGCCTGGTCGCGGACGCGGTTGAGGCTTTCGCCGTTGGTGTAGACGTCTTCGCCGGTCGTGCGGGCGATCCGCTCGAACAGCCGGTAGAACGTCCCCAGCGCCTTGTCGGTGTTGGCCAACTGCTCGTCGGAGAAGTCCAGCGGCCGGCGGTAGTGCGTCGACAGGACGAACATCCGGATCGTCTCCGGGCGGTACTGGCTCAGCAGGTCGCTGATGGTGCGGATGTTGCCCAGGCTCTTGGACATCTTCTCGTCGGTCCACTCGCCGCCGGCGGCCTTGGTGCGGATGCGGGTCAGCCCGTTGTGCAGCCAGTAGCGGGCGAACGGCTTGCCGGTGGCCGTCTCGCTCTGGGCGATCTCGTTCTCGTGGTGGGGGAAGATCAGGTCCACGCCGCCGCCGTGGATGTCGAAGGTCTCGCCCAGGATGGCCATGCTCATCGCCGAGCACTCGATGTGCCAGCCCGGACGGCCCGGCCCCCAGGGGGAGTTCCACGCCGGCTCATCCTCGCGGGCGGCCTTCCACAGGGCGAAGTCGGCCGGGTGGCGGCTCTTGGAGGCGACCTCCCGCGTGCCGGCCAGGGCATCTTCGACCCGCCGCCCGGACAGCCTGCCGTAGTCGGCCGCCTGGGTGTGATCGAAATACACGTCCCCGTCGGCCACGTACGCCGCGCCCTTGTCCACCAGCCGCTGGACCAGCGCGATGATATTCCCGATGTTCTCGGTGGCCTTGGGGAACACGTCGACGTTGCGCACCCCCAGGGCGTCGAGGCATTCGAAGTAGTTGTCCGTCACCTGCTGGGCCAGCTCGGCCATCGGGATGCCCTGGGCCTTCGACTCGGCGATGAGCTTGTCGTCCACGTCGGTGATGTTGATGACCAGCGTGACGTCGAAGCCCTTGTGCAGCAGGTACCGCTTGATCGTGTCGAACAGGATCGGGCTGACGGCGTGGCCGATGTGGCTGGGCTTGTACACCGTCGGGCCGCACAGGTACATCCCGACGTGGCCCGGCTTGACCGGCTCGAAGGTTTCCTTGGTGTTCGTCAGCGTGTTGTAGACTCGCAGTGCCATCGCTTGATCTCATTGTCTGCCGGCCGCGCGGGCCGCCGGGCGTGTTACGCCATTCCTGTCGAACGTCAGCGTTCAGGACGAAGGACCGACGCCTCAATCATCGGTCGCATCCTGTGCCGCCATCAGCACCACCGCCATCGCGGCGATACCTTCGCCGCGGCCGATCGGGCCCATGCCTTCGTTGGTCTTGGCCTTGACGGAGACCGCCTGATCGTCCGTCCCGAGCAGGTCGGCGATCCGTTCGCGGATAGCGGCCTTGACCGGCGACAGCCGCGGGTGCTCGGCCAGGATCGTCACGTCGCAGTTCACCGGCCGCCAGCCGGCGCGGCCGACCCGGCGGAGGGCCTCGGTGAGCAGCTCAGCCGAGTCGGCGCCGGCGAAGGCCTCATCGGTATCGGGGAAATGCTCCCCGATGTCGCCGATCGCCGCGGCCCCCAGCAGTCCGTCGATCACCGCGTGCAGGACCGCGTCGCCATCGCTGTGGCCCGCCAGCCCCGGCGCGTCGGCCACCGTCACGCCGCCCAGCACGAGCGGCCGCGTGGGGTCGAAGCGGTGACTGTCATAGCCAAAGCCTATGCGGAACACGCGCAGAAGCTTATCCCAAACCGCCCCACCTTGGCAAGCGCCGGTTCGCCGGCGGACCAGACCGCCGGCCACGACGGCCGGCCTCCGCGGCGGCGGGGCCGCAAGGCGTTGCGGCGCGGGAGCATGGGTCCTGGGCGCAGGGACGAAGGAACGGTATACTACAAGTGGAATCACCCGGCCGGGTAAACCATCCCGATCTCCCAGGACGCCCACGGCGTCTGCATGGACGGAGCCCGGTCGGTCGGCCCTTGCATGGAGGATGGTGATGATGAGACGGGTGACAATCGGTTGTGTTGTTGCGCTGGTGGTGTCAGGGGCGATGGGGGGCGTGTTGGCGGATTTCGAGGCCGGCAACCCGTTCACCGCGGGAGCCGTCGTGGACGATCCGGCCGCGCCGGGCAACAAGGTGTTGTTGGTGTCGGGCGAGCCCGCCCGCCTCAATTTGCCCGACGCTCTGCAGCCGGGACAGACCTTGGCGATCGATGTGTTCGACAAGGGTGTGTCCTTCCTGGATGACGGCAACGCGCCCGCGGCGGATTCCCGACCGGCGGGCTCCGTCTACGGCTGGAACGTCGGCGTGGCCGGGAACCACAATGTCGGCGTCGCCCTGATCAACAAGTCGTTCCTGGGCGGCAACGGCGGCTACGGATGGACCGGCGGGTATCTTGACTCCTAGCCGCAGACCGGCACATCGATCTACTCGGTCGACTGGTTCGGCGAACCCCGCTTCGTCCAGTCGCTGGCGATCATCGGTGACGGCACGATCGGCGACCCCGAGGTGCCGGGCGTGGGAGCCTGGAACACCTGGCTGTTCACCTTGAACGCCGACGGGTCGGTCACCATCGACAGCGGCGTCCGCACCCAGACCACGGCCGCCGGCGTCAGCGGGATCGACCAGGTCTATGTCGGCAGCGCCGCCGGGGGGCAGGGCCAGGTGTGGGTCGACAACGTTCGACTCCTCGGCGACGAGCCCACGCCCGAGCTGCCGGGCGACGCCAATGACGACGGCACCGTAGACCTCGATGACTTCGCGGTTCTCAAGATCCATTTCGGGGTCACCGAAGGGGCCACCTGGGCCCTGGGCGACTTCAACGGCGACGGGGCCGTGGACCTGGACGACTTCGCGATCCTCAAGACCAACTTCGGTGCCACGACCGAGCCGGACCCCGACCCCGAGCCCGAGCCCGAGGACTACGATTTCTACGAAGACTGGTCGGATGGCATCGACACGTCGGTCTGGCGGGTGGCCGGCTGGGCCGAGCACGGGGGCCAGACCAGCCCCGAGCGGGTGTTCGTCGACGACGACGGGGTCCTCAATCTGGTCTTCATCAACGATCCGGTCGAAGGGTACCTCAGCGCCGCCATCCAGACCCGCAGAGAGGATTTCTCCTACGGCCGGTGGGAAGCCAGGGTCAAGCCGTCCCACGTGTCGGGTGTGCTGAACTCGATGTACACCATCGACTGGCGCGACGGCGCGGGCACGCGGCAGGAAATCGACATCGAGTTCCTGACCCACACCTTTGGCGACAGGTACCCCGGCGAGATGTGGATCGCCTATCACGCCGCGGGCGAGCCGTCGACGAATTTCTCCAAGGCGCTGTCGTTCAACCCGTCGGAGGACTTCCACATCGTCGGGTTCGACATTACCCCCGAGTACGTCGAGCATTTCGCCGACGGGCAGGTGCTCTACCGCTACCGGTACGATGAGAAGCCCATCACCTTCGACGCGCCGTACATGCTCAAGTTTAACGTGTGGTCCTCCACGAGCTCGTGGATCCAGGGCCCGCCCCCGCCGGGCGTCGAGACGGTTTACCAGATCGACTGGGTGCGGTTCATGGCCCACGATTCGAACTGAGCGGCGATCGGCGAGACACTGCACAGAAGGCCCCCCGGCCGATGAAGCGCCGGGGGGTCAAACCCAGCGGAGCCGTCCGACCCTTTCAACGGGTCGGACGGCTCCGACGCATTCCAACCGATCCGACGGCTCCGACGAGTCGGACGCATCCGGCGTGTCTACCCGGTCCGGGCCGCCCCACGGGCCCCCGCGTTCCCTGAACGAGGCGCCGTTGGCCCAGGCCCGCCGACGGCAACCAGACCGCCGATGCCATGGGTGCCGCCAGATGCGTGGAAGGCACCAAGCGGGAAAGCGCCTTGCCGTTGGCAGCCTGCCGTTATTAAAGACAAACAGCCCCTCGGCTCGCCGGAGGGGGCTTAGCGTGCCGAGCGGGTTGCTTGTCTTGGAAGAGAAAGGGTAAAGCGCTATGTCAGGTACGGCTACCTCCTGCGCCGCAGCAGGCCGAGTGCGCCAAGGCCCAGCAGCGACAGGGTCATCGGTTCGGGGATCACGAACTCCAGACCGTTGGAGGGCACGTCGCCCAGGCCGCCCTCGTCCGACCTGTAGTCCCCGAGGTACTCGGGGCCATTGCGATACCTGCCCACGCCGGCGGCGATCCGCTCCATTCGGCTGCCGATGGTCACTTCCAGTTGGAAGCCCATGTCGGTGAACATGCGGGTGAAGTCGTCGGCCGCCAAGCCGAGATCGTTCTCGAGGTTGACGGTGTAACGGACCTGGGTGTTGTTGGTCTCGGCGCCCTCGTCATCGCCGAAGTCGCCATAGTTGAAATAGTTATCCTTATTCAACGTGAACGGCACCTCGCCGCCGGTCAGTTCCAGCGCCTTGTCGAGGGTGAAGACCCTTAGCTCGAGCGTTTCGGTGTAATCCAGGCCGAACTGCATCTGGGGCTTGAAGTCGATATCGGTCAGGTCGAGGAACAGATCCATCGTGTCGGTGGGGACCTCGGCCGGGTCGTACGCAATCGGTTCGCCGTTGGGGGCGAGGTAAGTCGACAGGTCGAACTCCAGGAAGTAGTTGAGCGACCCTTCCGTGACATCGCCCTTGCGCACCGCGACAATCTCGCCCTGCAGGCCGATTACGCGGCCGTCGGTCGAATAACCGAGTTCGCCGCTGGTTTTCGGGCTCATCGGAATGTACGCACGGCCGTCCACCCCCTCGAGGATGGGGTTGGTGCCGACGACATACCCCGCGGCGGTGTTGGCCGCAACCATGACGACAGCGGCGATGAGGACCGGCAGAAAGACCCGACCTGCGTGCCGGATAGAGCACGTCTCCCTGTGAGCGACCATTGTAAGCCTCCTTCTTGCCACCAAGGCTTGACGGGCGTTGAGCTTATACCCTACGTGCCGGCGAGCGCCGCGGGTGAAGATGCATCTCCGAGATGCATCACCACTTGCCGGGCCTCAGACGAGGCACGTTGACCCTGGTGGTCAATCTACTTTCTTCGTCGGATACGAGCGTTGCAAAGATAGCTTCCCGACAGAGACAACAAGCCACCTGAGCAAGATGGCTCCGTTAAGCACCTACCAGTGTATCACAGATTCTGCGCTTGCCAAGGCCAAAACCTAAGATTTTTTTACTCCAGGGGTCTTGGTTATCGGACGTTACGGGACTTTCCCACAGGGCCCTGGGCGACCGGGCGGGGGGATTCTTGCGGTTGCCAATGACGGTACTTCACCTAAGTGCTTTACCGGCCGATACCCCTCAGGCAGGTGGGCCCAAACAGCCCTTGGAGGGGCTTCATGAGCGTTGTCGAGGACTACATTCGCGGGACGGCTCTCTACGATCAAGGCTCGTACGCCGAGGCACAGGAAGCACTTGCGCCTATAGCGCGGGGCAGGGGCCTCCTGGGGCGCTTCGGGCGCTACTACCTGGGGCGCTGCCTGCTCGCGCGGGCCGTCGCCGCCGCCGCGACCGGCGCGCTGGACGACGCCGGCGCCGCGGTCCGACGCGTTGCCGAGCTGGTGGGCGGCCGCGCCGACCTGGCGGGCTACCTGGCGGGGTTGTACGCCCGCCACGTGGAGATCGCTCACGACGGCCCGGAGTTGGACACGGAGGACCGCCTCCGCCGTGAGGCGATCGCCCTGGCCCGAGAAGGCCGTACCAACGACGCCCTGGACGCCCTGCGCACGGCTCTCGACGCGCAGCCGCAGTCGGCGCCGCTGCACCTGACGGCGGGGATGGTGCTGACCTGGCAGGACCGGCTGGACGAGGCGGCCGAGCAGTTTCACCACGCCACGCAGTGCGACTGCGCGTACACCGAGGCCTATCGCTGCCTGGGGCGCTGCCACGCCGCCGCCGGCCGGTTTGATGTGGCGGCGGGCCTGCTGCGGCGGGCGCTGTCGATCGACCCGGGCGACCTGGCGCTGGTCCACGAGGCGCTGGCGGCCGCACGGGCGGCGGGGGTGTCGCTGACGCTGCCGGTGGGCGTCGGAACGCCCCGCGAGGCCGACCTGGACCGCCTGGCCGCCCTGGTGGAAGCCGAGAGCGATTTCGTCGAGGCCCTGCTGGCCCTGCCGGCGGGGGCGGCCGACGGGGAAATCTTCGCCGTCCTGGGGTCGGTGATGGATGTGGTCCTGGCCCATCACGCCGGCTACGCCGACATGCACTATCGCCAGGCGCTGCTCCAGCGGCGGCTGGGACGTCTCGACCGGGCGCTGGCCCACGCCGAGCGGGCGGTCGCGATCAACGGCGGGTACGTCCAGGCGCGCTTCCTGGCCGGCTCGCTCCTGGTCGAGTCCGATCCGACCGTCGCCGCCGACCACCTGCGGCGGGCCGTGTCGGCCGGAGGCCAGGACGCCCCAGGCGAGATGGAATACCCGGGACAGATCCACGGCAACGACGCCCCGACCGCCGAGGCATCGGCGCGGCCGGGCGGCGAGCGAAACGGAGGCAGGTGAGGTGAGTCATCTACTGGAACTGCTGGGTCGGGGGCTGGACGGTACGCTGGGCGAGACGCTGGATCGCTACTTCTGGACCGTCGGCACCGTCCGGATGGAGGAGCTGATCCAGGCGGCGGCGGACCACCCCACCTACCCCGACGTTCAATGCCGCCTGGGCACCGCGTACCTGCGCGGGGGCAAGATCACCAAGGCCATCGAC
The DNA here is from genome assembly GCA_964535025.1 of uncultured Planctomycetales bacterium. Classification (GTDB taxonomy): domain Bacteria; phylum Planctomycetota; class Phycisphaerae; order SM23-33; family FEN-1343; genus JAAYZK01. The sequence goes on along the minus strand of CAZHRW010000279.1, from coordinate 22,592 downwards.
CACCTGCGGCTGGCGTGCAAGTACAAGCCCGACTTCCTGCCCGCCCGCCTGGCCCTGGCCGCGGCGCTGGAGGAGGCCGGCCAGCGGGAAGCGGCGATGGACCACCTCGTCTCGGCCGGCCACACCCACCCCAACGAGGCGGCCATCCACGTCGCGATAGGCTATCTCCACGAGCGGCTCGAACGGTCCGACCAGGCCCGCCAGGCCTACGTCGAGGCGATCCGGATCAACCCCGACCTCGTCGCCGCCCGCCACCGCCTGGCGGCCGTGGCCCTGCTGACCGACGACGTCGAAACCGCCATCGAGCAGTACCTCTGGCTCGTCGAGGAAGACCCCGGCGACAGCCGCCTGCGCACGACACTGGCGCAGTTGTACTATCGCGACGGGCGCTACGACGAGGCGGTCCGCCAGTACGAATCCACCATCGCCCTGGAGCCGGAGAACTGGTCGCTGGCCGACGAGTACGTCGAGGCGCTGGTGGCCGACGGGCAGATCCGCGAGGCCATCGAGCGCCTGCGGGAGATGCTCGTCGACCAGGGCGGCTTCCCCGACCTGCACGTGCGGATCGCCGACCTCTACAGCCAGTGCGGGGAGGACGACGCGGCCCTGTGGCACTACCACAAGGCCCTGGAGATCCAGCCGAACTACCTCGAAGCCCACGTGAAACTGGGCACCCAGCACCTGATCCGGGGCCGCTGGGCCGAGGCGTCCGAGGCGTTCACCGAGGCGATCGAGCTGAACGACCAGTTGCTGGCCGCCTACGTCGGGCTCGGCGTGGCCCAGGACGCCGCCGGCGATCCGGTCGGAGCGATGGGCAGCTTCGACCTGGCCGCCGCGATCGACCCCAACAGCACACTGCTGATGCGGGAGATGTCCCGCCTGCACCTCAAGAGCGCCCTGGAGGCCCACGCCGCCCAGCAGCAGCACGCCCCGCCCGGGGAGCCGGACGCGCCGTCGCTGCAGGGCGACGACCTGTTGAAACTCCAGCTCCGCTGCCACCACGAACAGGTGGCCCACGAGCCGCCCCAGCCGGACCTGCTGTACCGCTACGGGGTGCTGCTGCGGGCCGAGGGACGACTCCACGAGGCCCTCGAGCAGTTCGACCGGGCGATCGCGCTGAACCCCGTGTTCACCAAGGCCGTCATCAAACGCGCCATCACGCTGCAGGACCTCGAGCGCAAGACCGAGGCGGCGGGCGAGTTCCGACGCGCGCTGGAGCTCGAGCCGCAGTACGTGGACCTGTACTACCGGCTGGGCCTGATGCACACCGACGGGCTGCGGTTCAACACCATCGTCGCCGAAGCCGCCGACACTGCCGGCGAGCCGCCCGAAACGGTCCGCTCGCGGATCGCCCTGTCGCTGCAGTCGATGGGCCTGATGGACGGCGTCGCGGCTACGTGGCGCAGCCTCCAGAAGACCTTCCGATCCGCCCTGGACCTGGCCCGAAAGCCGTAGACCGTTGGCCTGCCGAACGGGACGGGTCGACGGTGGGATCTGAAAGTGTCAGATCCGCCTTACAGATGTCGGATTCGATTTGAGATCTGAGATTTCAGACCTGAGATTTGAGATGTTGAAGCTTTCAGATCTGAGATCTGAGATTTGAGATTCTCAGTCGGGATCCTCGATCCCCCCGACGTGCGAATTCGATTTCGAGTGTCGAATCCCGCCCTTTCACGCGGCCATGTAAGGCGAATGCCTCAAGCGGCGGCGGCGAATCGTCCGATAACCGTATCCAGCCATGGACGGCGAACGGTTTAACGGCGCGCTGCTCGCTTTGCTGGGCCGCACGGATGGGGTCGCGGCGCAGCGAGCCCTCATCCAGGTGCTGCGGACGGCCCGGGGGCGGACGCAGTTGGAGGCGATGCGCCGGCTGCTGGCCCGCGGCACCGGCGAGGCGACCGCCGCGGTCGCCCGGGCGCTGACCGTGTTGGATGCTCCCGCCCGCGCCGCCTTGATCGACGAGCCGGCCGCCCTGGAGCCGGTCGCCCGCTCGGCGCTGCACGAGGACGACGAGGCGGTCCGCCGGACGGCCGTTGAGATGGTCGTTCAGGCCGCCCGCCCCAGCAGCGCCTATCTGCTGGTGGGGGCCCTGGGCGATCGATCGGAGGCGGTCCGCCGCGGCGCCGGCGAGGGCCTGCTGGCCCTGCTGCGAACCCACGGCGGCAGCGCTGCGGTCATGGAAACCCACCTGGTGCCGGCGCTGGCGGGAGGGCTGCGGAACCTGGCGGCCCACCGCAGCGAGGCGATGCTGGCCGCGGCGGTGCTGCTGGGACGGCGGTGTGATCCGGCGGTCATCGACCAGATCGATACGCCCGCCCACAAGCTCACCGGCCCGCTGTCGGCGATCCTGCGGGCGATGCCCGCCGCCGAGTGCGCCGAGTTCGTGCTCCGCGTGCTTCCCTTTGACCACGTCGGCAGCGTTGCCCGCGCCTACGTCGCCTCGGCGTCGTGGCCGACGCTGGCGGCACTGGGCAACGCCGACCACTGGCGGCTGCTGGCGCCGATCCGCGAGGCGGTCGGCGAGATCCGCCACATCCACTGCGCCGCCGACGATCCGGCCGGCCTGGCCGACCTGCCCGACGACGAGCAGGCGGCGGCCCTGCGGTTCGTCCTCGCCTGCGCGCTGGCGCCCCAGGTGCGCCGGATGCTCCTGGGCGAGGGCCTCGCCGCCGGCGCGGCGGCCGCGATGGTCGCGGTGGAGGCGATCGTGGCCGAGCCGGACGAGGCCGCCGACGGGGTCCTGCTGGCCCTGCACAGCCGCCATCCGGACGTTCAGGCGGTCGCGGCGGCGCGGCTCCTGGCGTGTCGGACCGACGCGTACGTGACCGAGCACCTGCTCAAGGTCCTGCCGTCCCTGGCCGCACCGGTCGCCGCGGTGGTGGGCCAGCACCTGGCGATCCGCAGCTTCAACCGGTACTGGTCGAGCTACGCACAGCTGGGGCACGAGGTCCGCCGGACCGCCGGGCGGGCGCTGCTCAAACTCGACGCATCCGTCGCCGACCTGCTGACCGGGCGGCTGCTGGGGCGGGACGTCGGCGGGCAGATGCAGGCGCTGCAGATGATCCGCCAGCTCCAGGTGGCGTCGCGCTATGCGCCGCAGCTGGCCCGCCTGGCCCGCCAGGGCGACCGGCGGGTGCGATCGGCGTCGGTGTCGGCCCTGGCCGGCGCCGAGGGCTACGACGCCCAGCGGACGCTGGCGCGGTGCCTGGATGACGCCGACATGCGGGTGCAGGCCAACGCGATCGAGGCCATGGCCCGCCTGGGCGGGGACCCGTCGGCGGTGCTGGACAAGCTCGACAGCCCGAACAACCGCGTGCGGGCCAACACGATCAAGTGGCTCCTCGAGGCCGCCCACCCCGACGGGCCGATGGCGCTGGCCGCGATGCTCGCCGACGACCGCCCGGCCCACCGCATCAGCGCGCTGTGGGTGGTCGAGGTGCTGGCCTATCGGCCGGCGGTGGGACTGCTGCGGCGTCTGGTGCTTACCGACAAGGACCTCAAGGTTCGCTCCCGCATGGCCGCGCTGCTGCGGGCGTTGGCGCCGGTACGGCCGATGGAGGTGGCGCAGAAGTGATGGGGCCGGCCAACATCATGACGCGGGATAACCCGGGGATGGAACTGTTTTCCAAGGGCATGCGCAATTGGTCGTCCGCTTCGCCGCTGCCGGGGCTGATCATCTTCGGTCTGCTGGCGGCGATTGTGATCGGCTACCTGCTATGGCGTTACGTTCGCCGGCAGCGCCGCGCGCCGGGCCCCCGCCTGCTGTTGGGGCGGGCCGCCAGGCAGTTGGGCCTGTCGGCCGAGCAGTGCCGCTTCCTCCGCCGCCTGGGCCGTCAGGGGGGGCTCGAGCCGGTCGCCGCGCTGGTCAATCCGCAGATGATGATGGAACTGGTCAGCCGCGCCGAAGCCCGCCGGGGCAAGCTCAGCGTTGACGACGCCCGCCGCGCGGCGTCCCTCCTCGACGTCGTCGCCGCCGCGTGCGAGCAATAGGCCGCAAACCCAACCGCCCCTGCCAAACAAAGCGGCCCCGTCGCACGCATGCGCCGGGGCCGCCGGGTGGGTCGATCGGTGGGGCCTACGGTTGGAGCACGTCGGGGGTGTAGCCGATGAACGACATGAACTGCCGTGCGTTCAGGATCGGCTTGTTGAACTGCATGGCGAGTTTCTGGGTGCTCTGGTAGGCCTCGATGCGTTCCTGCAGTTGCTCCCACAGGGCCACCTGGGTCGGCGTGGCGTCCGAAGCGGGGCGCGGGATGGGGCGAGGCGGGTGACCCATGACGACGTAGTCGGTCTGTACGCTGATCTCGTCGACGAGCGAACCGCCGAAGCGGGCGATCATGTTGCGGACCGCCTCGAGGCTGTCGTCGTCGACCTCGCCGTCGTCGTTGAGGTCGAACTGGCCGACGATGTAAAACTTCGGCTGCGTGACGGTGCTGAAGGCGATATTGGCGATCAGGTCGTCTTTGACGATCGGCTCGCCGGGCGTGGTGCGGACCACGTGGCACTCGGCGACCGCGTCGTAGACGTTCTTGACGATGATCCGGCCCTTGCTCTCGCCCTCGGCGCTGACGCCGGTCTCCTTGGCGTACACGCTGAAGGGCAGGCCGACGCGGACATTGTCCTCGCGGCCGAGGCTGATGTAGACCAGCTCGTGTTCGGGCACGACCTCGATGATCCGCCCGTCGGCGGTCAACTCGGTCTCCGGGCCGCGACGTTCACCCCGGACCCGGTCTTCCAGCTCATCCACCCGTGCCAGCAGGTCGCGGACACGACCTTCCAGCGTGCGGATCTCCTGCTCGCGGGTCGTCAGGTCGTCCTGGAGGTCGCGGACGCGGCCTTCCCAGTCATCATTGGCGGTGGTGATCCGCTGATCGTAGCTGTCGGACAGGTCGTCCAGTTTCTTCTGCAGGGCGCTGAGCTGGTCGTTGGCCTGATCGAGCTTGGCGGCCAGATCTTTCCTGGCTTCGCCGGCGCTGCGGCGGCTGGCCCGCAGGTCGTCGGCCAGTTCGGTGTTCTGAGCCTCCAGCGTCGCGATCTGCTGACGGGCCGACTTGAGCTCCTCGCCGACGCGCTGGAGGATGGTCAGCACGCCGTCGGCGGCCGTCTCGTCGGGGTTCGCCGCCGCGAACGCCTGCCTCGCCGCGTCGATCTGCGCCAGGGCCTCCGTGACGTTCATCCCCTCGCCGCCGGCGGACCGGAGTTGCTCGGCGATGCGATCGATCTCGCCGGCCAGGCGCCGGGTCGCCGGTTCGTCGGGGTTGGCCGTCTGCACGGCCTGCCGGGCCTGATCGATGTGCCTGAGGGCCGCGGCGACGCTCATCCCCCGGCCGGCGGCCGGCCCGACCAGGCCTTCGATCAGCTTCTGCGTGTCGGCCCGCATCTGGCCGATCACCGAACGGCTCCCGGCACGCTCCTTCACGGCGGCCATCTGCGGGTCGTTGAACTGACCGAGGGTATTCACCGTCTCCTGAAGCTTGGTCACCTCCTTGCCCCTGTTCTGGGCAACGGTGCCCAGCCAAGCGGCCACGGCGGCGGAGACGAAGAACAGGAACGCGAACAGGATGGTCAGGTACGGCGGGCCGCTGCGCTGGACCACACGTGCCATGCGACAACTCCTTTACTGGCTAGAGTTCGACGGTTGCGACCGACGAGCGAGGCGGGGGGGCGGGGTAACCACATGCAACATCTCAACATCCGCCAATGCTCCCACGGTCGTTCTGCCCTCGACGTCCCAGCGGGACCGAGCCACCATGCCTGCGACGCCGGAACGCTCACCAAGTATCCTTGCACGATCGCCGCGAGTCAACAAGTTTTTTGCCGCCGACACCTTGGGCATGCGTTGACCGGGCGCGGTCGCCGCGATAGCCTCTCGGGGGCGCCATGGCCGACACCCTCTACATCATCGACGGGCACAGCCAGATCTTCCGGGCCTATTACGCGCCATTCCGCAACCTGCCCAGCCCCGCCGGCGAGCCGACCCGGGCGACCTTCGTGTTCACCACCATGCTGCTGAACCTCATCGCGCAGCGCAAGCCCGACTACCTCGCCATGGCCATGGACTCGCCCCGCGAGGAATTGTGGCGGTCCACGATCTACGGCGACTACAAGGCCCAGCGCGAGGCGGCGCCGGAGGATCTGATCGTCCAGGTCCGGCGGATCGAGCAGATCGTCCGGGCGATGGGCATCCCCGTCTGGCGCGGCGGCGGGCAGGAGGCCGACGACTACCTCGCCTCGGCCGCCGCTCAATGGGCCGGGGAGGATCTCGACGTCGTGCTCGTCAGCGGCGACAAGGACCTCGAACAGACCCTCGGCGAGCACGTGGTCCTCTACGATCCGTCCAAGGACGAGATCCTCGACCCCGCGACGCTCGAACGCCTCAAGGGCTACCCGCCGGACAAGGCGATCGAGGTCCAGACGCTCACCGGCGACACCAGCGATAACATCCCGGGCGTCAAGGGCATCGGGCCGAAGACGGCCGCCAAGCTGATCGCCGCCTACGGCAGCGCCGGGGCGGTGGTGGCCAACGCCGAGAAGCTCACGGCCAAGCAGCGGGAGAACGTCCTGGCCTTCGCCGACCAGATGGAGCTGACCCGCAAACTGGTCTCGCTGCGGACCGACGTGGCCCTGCCCGACCCGCTGGAGCGCTGCCGCTGGTCGGGCGTGCCCGCCAAGGCCGTCGCGCCGCTCTTCCGGGAGTTGGGCTTCACGCGGCTGACCGAGACGTTCGAGCAGGCCGCCGGCACCTCGCCCGCCCCGACGCCGCCCGCGACGGCGACGTCCCCGCCGGTGCCCGGCGAGCCGACGACCGCGGCGAGCTTTGCCCATCACCTCGTCGACAGCGAGGCAAAACTCGATGTCATGCTGGCGGCCTTCGCCGCCGCGGGCGCCCGCCGTCTGGCGGTGGACACCGAGACGACCTCCACGCGCCCCATGTGGGCCGAGTTGGTGGGCATCTCGCTGGCGTGGAACGGCCGCGAGGGCTACTACATCCCGGTTCGCGGCCCCATGGGCGCCGTCGTGGTCGACCTGGACGTCGTGCGGGCGAAGCTCGGGCCGCTGCTGGCCGACCCGGCCGTCGCGAAGGTGGGCCACAACCTCAAGTACGACGCGATCGTTCTGGCCCAGGCGGGCATGCCGCTGGCAGGGATCGCCTTCGACAGCTACCTGGCGGCCTATCTGCTGGACGCCTCGGCCGCCGGCAAGCTCGACAGCGTTGCGATGCGGGAGCTGAACCACCGGTGCATCCCCATCAGCGATCTGATCGGCACCGGCGCGAAGGCGATCTCCATGGGCGAGGTCTACCCGGCCGATGTGGCGGTCTACGCCGCCGAGGACGCCTACGTGTCCTGCCGGCTGGCCGACGTGCTGGCCGAACGGCTGGCCGAAGAGGGGTTGGCCGACCTGCTGGAGCAGATCGAACTGCCGCTGCTGAGCGTGCTGGCGGGCATGGAGCAGACCGGTATCCGGCTGGACCCGCAGGTGCTCAAGCGGCAGGAGCTGGAACTGGACAAGAAGGCCGACCAACTTCGCGGGCGCATCGTCGAGCTGGCCGGCGAGCCGTTCAACCCCGACAGCCCCAGGCAACTGGCGGAAATCCTCTTCGGCAAGCTGGGCCTGCCGGTGATCCGCTCGACCAAGACCGGCCCGTCGACCGACGCGGCGGTCCTGGCCGAGTTGGCGGCACAGGGCCACCCGCTGCCGGCGGCCGTGCTGGACTACCGCCAGTTGACCAAGCTGCTGAGCACCTATCTGCGGGCGCTGGCCGCGTGCATCCACCCGCGGACCGGGCGGATCCACGCCTCGTTCAACCAGGGCGGGACGATCACCGGACGACTGAGCAGCAGCGAGCCGAACCTGCAGAATATCCCCGTCCGCACCGAGGAGGGACGGCGGATCCGCAGCGCCTTCGTGCCCGCCGGCGACGGCGAGGTGCTCATCTCGGCCGACTACAGCCAGATCGAGCTTCGGGTGCTCGCGCATTTCTGCCGCGACGAAACGCTGGTCGCGGCGTTCGAGGCGGGCCAGGATATCCACCGCACCGTCGCCGCGGAGGTCTTCGGTGTGCCCGCCGCCGAGGTCACCGGCGAGCAGCGGGCGCGGGCGAAGACCGTGAACTTCGGCATCATCTACGGGCAGACCGCCCACGGGCTGGCCACCACGCTGGGCATCGGACGCGCCGAGGCGCAGGAGTTCATCACGCACTACAAGCGCCGCTTCCCGGCGATCGACGCGTTTCTCCGCGAGTGCATCGACCAGGCCCGGCGCAACGGGTATGTCGAAACGATCTGCAGCCGCCGCCGTCCGATTGCCGATATTCACAGCCGAAACAGAAACCTCCGCCAGGCCGCCGAGCGGATGGCGATCAATTCGGTGGTCCAGGGTTCGGCCGCCGACATGATCAAGCTGGCGATGGTGAACATCGATCGGCGGATCCGGCGGGAGTCCCGCCCCGGCCGGATGCTCCTTCAGATCCACGATGAACTGGTCTTCGAGGCGCCCGCGGCCGCCGTCGAGGCCGAAACGGCGATGATCGCGGCCGAGATGGAATCGGCCATCCCGTTGACGGTCCCGGTGAGGGTGGACGTCGGGGTGGGGGCCAACTGGATGGAAGCGAAGTGATCGCCGCCCAGGTCCCGCCGCCGTCCGTGTCCGGGAGTTCGATGACATGATCCAGTATACCTGTGCCCAATGCGGCATGCTGTTGGAGACCGAGCCGGCCATGGTCGGCAAGGAGGAACGCTGCCCCGGGTGCGGCCGGGTGAACACGGTGCCGGCCGAGACGGTGCCCGCCCACGAGCCGCCCCAGGCGGCCCCGGCGTACGATTTGCCCGAGCCGGCCGCATCTGTCGTGATGAATTACGCCCCGCCGCCGTCGCCCTACGCAGGATTCTGGCGAAGGCTGGCCGCCATCTTCCTGGACGGGCTGATCATCGGCGCGGTTGCCGCGGCGCTGGGCCTGCCGGTTGTCGCGCCGGCCGGTGTCGGCCGGGTGTCGATCGAGCCGTTGGGAATCGTCCTTGCGTGGCTCTATTTCGCCCTCATGGAGTCGTCGGCCAAGCAGGCGACGCTGGGGAAGATGGCGTTGGGCATCATTGTGACGGATGAACAGGGCCGGCGGATCAGCTTCGCCAGGGCGACGGGGCGTCATTTTGCGAAGATCCTTTCGGCCCTGACGCTGCTGATCGGTTACCTCATGGCCGGCTTCACCCGCCGTAAGCAGGCGCTGCACGACATGCTCGCCGGGTGCCTGGTCCTGAAAAAGGGAGAACACGTGGTGACCGGGCAGGCGTATGACTAAGGGAACTTCCCCCCAACCTGTCGTCGGCATCGTCGGCGGCATCGGCAGCGGCAAGAGTCTGGTCGCGTCGATGTTGGCCGAGATGGGCGGGCGCGTCATTGACGCCGACGCCGTCGGCCACGCGATGCTGAGGCGTCCGGAGACTGTCGCGGCCTTGACCGAGCGGTTTGGTCCGCGGATTCTGGATGAGGCGGGGCGGATCGACCGGCGACGGCTGGCGGGCATTGTATTCGAAGACCCCGAGGCGCTGGCGGCATTGAATGCCGTTGTCCATCCCCCGATGAAAGAGGAGCTTGCGGCGCGGATCGCCGCGCTGCGGGCGGATCGGGCCTTTGACGGGCCGGTGATCCTGGATGCGGCGGTTCTGCTGGAGACGGATTGGCACGAGCTTTGTGACGTCATCGTGTTTGTCGATGCGCCACCCGATCAGCGGCTGGCCCGGGTGGCGGCGTCGCGGGGCTGGTCGGCCGATGAACTGGGCCGGCGAGAAAAAAATCAGAAATGTCTGGACTTTAAACGCTCGCAGGCTCATTATATAGTGCGTAACAACTCCAGCGAGTCCCACCTGCGTCAGCAGGTATGCCTGCTTTACCAAAGCCTTGTCGCATAGGATGAAGCGTTTGCTTTGTCCGGCCGGTCCGGGGTGAGGTGGGAAAAGCCGCTTGGACTCCTTGGCGTACGATCTACCCCGCCCGAGACGACCGAAGATGTCCGCGGCGGGAGGACCATCCGTCGTTCAGCCGAGAACACCCGTGAGGGCTGAAAACCGAGGGGGACTGATCCGGTTCCAGAAAAGACCAGGCTCACTGGCGGGCGTTGGTCCGCACGGTCCGGGAAGGACGGCCGTCATCGACGGCCCCCGGCCACGAGCGCGATGCAGTATGTGTAGAGTTGGAGGCCATTGAGAGACCATGGCGAAGACCGCTAAGACGGCAAAGAAAGTGAAAACCGCGAAGAAATCCACCAAGAGCGCCCAGACGGCCGCCGCGGCCGTCGAGGAGCAGGAGCAGGCCGAGCAGCAGCAGCTTGAAGCCGAGCGGCAGTTCGAGGCCGAGCAGGAGCAGCTCGAGGCCCAGCAGGAGCAGCTCGAGGCCCAGCAGGCCGCCGAGGCCGACCCGCCGGTCGAAGAGGCGACGGCCGTCGAAGAGGCCGAAAAGCCGGTCAAGGACGCCACGCAGGCCAAGTACGAGAAGGTCAAGCGGGGCGAATTGCACCTGACCGACCTGCAGAAAATGACCGTGGCGGAACTGCACGAAGTCGCCAAGGCCGAAGGGTTGACCGACTATACCGGCCTCAAGAAGCAGGACCTGGTGTTCAAGATCCTCAAGGAGCGTATCCACCGCAGCGGTCTGATGTACGGCGAGGGCGTGCTGGAAGTGCTCCCCGACGGGTTCGGCTTCCTGCGCAGCCCCGATTACGACTACCTGCCCTGCCCGGACGACATCTACGTCTCGCCCAGCCAGATCCGCCGGTTCGGCCTGCGCAACGGGAGCATCATGGCCGGGCAGATTCGCCCGCCCAAGGAGTCCGAACGCTATTTCGCGCTGCTGCGGGTCGAGGCGATCAATTTCGAGGACCCCGACAGGCTTTCCGACAAGATCAACTTCGAGGACCTCACCCCGCTGCATCCTGACAGGCGGGTCTTCCTGGAGACGACCGCCGAAGAGATCAACATGCGCGTGGTCAACCTCGTCACACCCATCGGGTTCGGCCAGCGGATGCTGATCGTGGCGCCCCCGCGGACGGGCAAGACCGTCCTGTTGCAGAAGATCGCCAACGCGGTCTCGGCCAACCACAAGGAAGCCTACGTCATCATCCTGCTGATCGACGAACGCCCCGAGGAAGTGACCGAGATGAAGCGGGCCACCGATGCCGAGGTCATCTCCTCGACGTTTGACGAGTCGGCCAGCCGGCACATCCAGATCGCCGAGATGGTGATCGAGAAGGCCAAGCGCATGGTCGAGTACGGCCACGACGTGGTGATCCTGCTGGACAGCATCACCCGCCTGGCCCGCGCGTACAACACCGAGATGCCCCACAGCGGCAAGATCCTCACCGGCGGCGTGGACGCGTCGGCCCTGCAGAAGCCCAAGCGCTTCTTCGGCGCCGCCCGCAACATCGAGGAGGGCGGGTCACTCACCATCGTCGGCACCGCCCTGGTCGATACGGGCTCGCGGATGGATGAAGTGATCTTCGAGGAGTTCAAGGGCACCGGCAACAGCGAACTGCACCTCGACCGCCGCCTGGTCGATCGCCGCGTCTGGCCCGCCATCGATATCAGCCGCAGCGGGACCCGCAAGGAGGAACTCCTGCTGGATCCGCGCGAGCTGAAGCTGACCTACCGCCTCCGCAAGGTCCTCAGTGAGATGAACCCCGTCGAGGCCATGGAACTGCTGGTCGGACGACTCGGCAAGCTGAAGACGAACGCCGAGTTCCTGATGTCGATGGCCGTCGACTGAGACGTGTGCGTCGGCCGTACGGGAAAACCACCACGGGTCGGCCTTCGGGTCGGCCCGTTTTTGTAGCTGTTGCGAAGGAGATCGCGATGCGCCGCACCGGGTGCAAGGCCGTGCTGTTCGACCTGGATGGGACGCTGCTGGATACGCTGGACGACCTGGCCGCGGCCATGAACGGCGCGCTGGCTGACGAGGGACTGCCGACCTCGCCGGTCGAGGCGCACAAGGTCATGATCGGCGACGGGGTGCTCAACTACGTCCTGCGCGCCCTGCCGGCCGATCGTCGCGACGACCGGGCGCTGGTCGAACGGGTCGGCGAGGCCTACGGCGCCCGCTACGCCGCCGCCTGGACCCGCACCACCCGTGTCTACGACGGCGTTGACGCCATGCTGGCGGGGCTGCGGCAGCGCGGGCTGCGCCTGGCGGTCCTGTCCAACAAACCGGACGGCTTCACCCGCGAGATGGTGGACCACTTTCTCGGCGATGTGCCGTTCGAGATCGTCCGCGGCGCGACCGACGGGGTTCCCCTCAAGCCCGACCCGACGGCCGCGGTGGCGATTGCCGAGCGGATGGGGGTCGCGACGGCCGATTTCCTCTACCTCGGCGACACCGCCACCGACATGCGGACCGCCCGGGCCGCCGGCATGTTCGCTGGCGGCGCCCTGTGGGGTTTCCGCACCCGCGCCGAACTGGCCGACGCCGGCGCCGAGGCGCTGATTGCCCATCCGACGGACCTGCTGAACTGCGCCGGCTGAGGCCTGGCCGTTGGCACACGCCCGGCCATCGGCGTACCATCAGGGCACGGGATGTTGAGTTGCGGTTCCGGTCGTGCGACACAGGGAGGCATCGGGCGTGCACCGTTACGGGTACAAGGTAGCGCACATCGTGGCGGCCGCCACGGTATGGTTGTGGGTGATGGCCCTGGGCGGGGTGTGGTGGCGGATGAGTGGGGGGGCGATGCCGGCGTTGTGGACCGTTGTGGCCGCGGCGTTGAGCGCGTTCGCCCTGGGGGTGGCCGCCCCGGTGCAGTTGGTCCGTCTGGCCGCCTGGGCGGCCCGGGCGCTGGCCCATCGGCAGTGGCTGGCGGTGCCGGCCCTGGCGGGGCCCGCCCCGGATATTCCCCAGTGGATCTCCAAGCTGCTGGGGGTCTCCCTGTTGATGGCCGCGGCCGGCGGCGTGCTCAGCGCCGGCGCCGTGATTGTCGCGGTCGGTCTCACCGAGCGGCTGGCCGGCGCGTTCCTGCTGCCGGATGTCCTGTGGCGGTTGGTGCATTGGGTTATCCTGACGGCGGCCCTGCTGGCGTGGGGGGTGGGGGCGGCGCTGGTGCACCGGACCGTGTCCCTGGGCTCGGCGCCGGCGCCGGAGGTCGACGACGAACCGTTCCGATGGACGCATGTGGATTGGGTGTGGGGGCTGGCCCTGGCGGCGGTGGTCGCGTCGGTGGCCTGTCGGCTTGCCGCCGACCCGCTGGGGGTGGCCCTGGTGGCGGGGGGGGTGCAGATCGCCGCGGGGTTGATCCTGGTGCGGACCCGCTTCGACGTGCGGCTCCTGGAGGCGACCGGCCCGGCGTCGGTGACGCGGCCGCCGCTGCGGATGGGCGCCACGATCCTGATCGGCGGGGCGGCGATGACAATCATCACCTGTGCCCAGATCCGCGCGCTGGGCGATCTGTGGGGCGTCTGCCTGGCCGGGCAGTGCCTCGTGCTCGCCGCGTCGGCGGCCGTGTTCGGGGCGTTTCATCGACGGTGGGTAGGCCGCCGATTCGTCCGGCCCGAGAGGATCGCCGCCGGCGGGGCGGTCCTGGTGACCACCGCGGTGACCGTGCAGTTGGTGCTGGCCCTGACATCGGTGGGAGCGGGCCCGGCGGGCCGATGGCTGGTCGGTGCGGCGTTGCTGGGGCAGATCCCCCTGGCGGCCGGGGCCGTGCTGGTACTGCTGGCGCACCGCAAGCGCTTCGCTGCCGCCGGCGGAACCGCCCGGCAGTGGATGCAGTGGATGCTCGCCGCCCTGGCGGTCGGCGGCCTGGCGGCGGCGGCCGGCCCGGGCGCATGGGGGGCCACGACGTTCATCCTGGTGCTGCTGGGATGCCTGGCCGGGGCCGTCGTGAAGGGCATCGGCGGCTGTCGCCGCCCGCGGCGGCAGCTCGCCTGGACCCTCGCCGGCGGTGTGCTGCTGGGCGCGCTGACCGCGGCGCTGACGGCCGGCGCGACCCATCTGCACCGCGGCGGCGGACCGACCCTTCGGGCGGGGGCGTGGCTGACCGCCTACGAGCAACAGCCCTTGATCGGCTACCTGCCCCGTCCGTCGCGGCCGGCGGACCCGCAACTCGATTGCCGTCTGGTGGCCATGCTCGCCGCGAGCCTCCGTCGTCGGACCGACGAGGACGGCCCCATCGACGCCTTGGCGGTCGGCCCGCGGTGGCTACTGGTGGTTCGCCGGCCGATGATCGAGGCGGCCGGTTCGCCCCTGGTGGCGACGACGGCCGTCGCGGATCCGGCGGCGCTGGCGCTGCCCGCCTGGCGGGGGCATGAGGCCGGCAACCTGTTCACCACACTGGCGGCCGGGCCGTTCACCTATCACGGGGTCCTCCACGCCCCGATCCGCGCCGACCACCCCGCCGCCGGGGTCGTCTTCAACCGCCGCACGCTCGCCGCCCTCCATCGCCGGGTCGGGCCGGGCGGCGTTCTGGCGGTCCATGCCTGGACCGTCGGCGACGACATCGGGCCGATCCTGGCGGTGGCCCGCGCGGTCCGGGACAACACCGGGGCCCTGGTCGCGGCGGTCCGGCTGGCCGACTGGGGCGCCGAGGCGCTCATCCTGGCGCGCCGGGACGGCCTTGCCTGGAGCGATGAATCGATCGCCGCGCTGTACATCCACCTCGGCGACGACGTCGTGATCCTCCGCGGCGAAGCGCTCTCCGCCCTCTGGGCCGACATCCCCGCCTGGCCCCACCCTCTCAGCCGGCCCATCCACAATGGCACCGCCCGTCTTTCGCACCTCCGCGCGCTGACCCAGGCCACCCATTCGCCCGCGCGATAGCCGCGAGGGGCGAAGGGCGGTGATTGGATGCTATGCTCTGCATTGTCAGCGGGTTAACTAGATTACCGTCGGTATGCCTTACCTGTTTTTCCTAGCTTATGTAGTTTATCTAGCTACCCCATTTGCCCACGGGCGAGCCAGATTCTACGTTCCTCTTGTGCGAATCGAGATGCACGTGACGGCTGGCCCGTCAGACGGTTCGCGCGGTCGGGCCGGTATGGACGGCCCGAAGTGAAGGCGAATTGACAAGTGGTGGAGTTGGGTTGCCCCGATCGGCCGCCGATCGACGCCGCGAGGGATGTCGAGAAGTTAATTAAGGCATCCGCCTTACGGTCCGATAGGCAAGAACGGTCGGATCGGAGGCAACGACAGATGACCCAACGTTTGGGTGCCCGTGCCCATGAGCGGCCCGCTTCGGCGGGCCGGCGAGCCATCCGTACAAAGGAGGTGAGCATGTCACGCGGATCGAGAAACGCTGGATTCATCTTCCGGGACGCTGTTTCGGCAACCGGCCTGAGACGCGGATCCGTCACGGACCCGCTCGCCCGGGAAGGTTGCCTGGACAGTTCCGTACGAACCCTGAGGTTGCTTGAACCAGGCCGACCGCGAGACTGTGCGGTGGCCTCGATATGTGCGCGTGGCACAGCCAACCCCACTCGTTCGCCGAGACGCATCCCGCTGAGAGATCGCACCCTGTAAGAGTACGTACCGCAAACACTTGGCCGAAGAGCCTTTCGGTAATCTGCAACGGAGGACAAGCAATGAAGCGCACTGGTTTTACTCTGGTCGAGATTCTGATCGTCGTGATCATCCTGGGCATCCTGGCCGCGATCATCGTGCCGCAATTCACCGACGCGTCCAACGAGGCCCGCATGTCGAGCATTCAGTCGGATCTGCAGACCGTTCGCTCGCAGATCGAGTTGTACAAGGCCCAGCACAATGACGAAGACCCCTGGGCTCAGTCTGACGGCACGTCGGTCGGCTTCTGGACGCAGATGACGACCAAGACGAATCCGGACGGCACCGCCGGCGGAAACCTCGGGCCGTACCTGCAGCAGGAGCCCGGCAACCCCTTCCGCAACGACAGCACCACGGTGCTCAACGTGGCCGATGATGGGGATGCCGGCTGGCACTGGGACGGGACGAAGTTCACCGCCCTGGGCCAGGTTGACCTGGACGGTGACGGCGCTTACACCAGCCCCGGCGAGGACCTCACGCAGCTCTAAGCGACACCTGTGAAGCTAACGACCGGCCCGGTCGACCGCTGTGGTCGGCCGGGCCGGTTGCATGCTGACCGGACCCCCATCCCCGGGGTCGCCGGGGCGGTTCACGGAGCCGGCGACCCGTTTTGTGAGCGGCGCGAACCATGCGTAAAGCATTCACACTCGTCGAAGTCCTGCTGGTCGTGATCATCCTGGGCATTCTGGCGGCGCTGGTCATGCCGGTGGTCGCCGACGCCAACCAGGGCTCCAGGGCCAGCGCGTTGAAAGAGACGCTGCAGCGGATGCGGACCCAGTGCCGGATGTACTACGCCCAGCATGAGGGCAAGACGCCGGGCTACCCCGCCGCCGGCGGGGCGGCGACGGCCGAGGCGCTGATGGCCCAACTGACCACATCCACGGACCTGGACGGCAACAGCGGGGAAGGGGCAGCGTTCACACTGGGGCCCTATATCGACAAGTGGCCGGTCAACCCGGTCAACGGCAAATCCGATGTCACCATTGTCGCCGACGGCGCAGAACTGCCGGCGGCGGCCGGCGACGCCGGCGGTTGGGTCTACCAGGCGTCCACGATGACCCTCCGCTCCGACGCGGCGGGCCAGGACACGACGGGGCGGGCCTACTACGACTACTAGGCGAGAAGCGATGACCTGCAACCAACAGCCCACCGTCCGCCGCCGGGGTTTCACGCTGGCCGAAGTGCTCGTCGCTTCGGCCATGCTGGCGTTCATCGCCTCGGCCATCATGGTGCCCTTTGCGGCGGGTATCCAGAACGACCGCTTCTGCGGGATTCACACCGAGGGCGTCGCCCTGGGCCAGGAGCTGATGGAGGACATCCTGGCGCTGCCGTTCTACGATCCCGACGCGCCCGAGGCGCTCACCCCCGGGCCGGACGCCGGGGAGTTCACCCGCGCTACGTTCGACAACATCGACGACTATCACGGCTACAGCGAGTCCGACGGCGTGGTGACGCTGGCGCTGACGGGTGTCGAACCCGACGACGTCACCGAAGGACTGTGGCGCGAGGCGACGGTCACCTACATTCACCTGCCCGGCCAGGACGCCGGCGAGCCGTTCAACGCCTGTCGCGTCACCGTCACCGTGCACTACAACGCTGAAGAGATCATGTCGATGACTCGACTGATCTACGCCAATCCCCAGAGGTGAGCGAGATGAGACAACGACGCGGGATGACCCTGGTCGAGGCGGTGCTGGCGCTGTCGCTGACGGTGGTGATCGGACTGATTGCCACCACCGTGACGGTCGCCATGCTCGACCTCCGCCAACGCACCGACACGTACAACCAGAACATGCAGGCCGCCCGCGTGGGCATGGCCCAATTACAGAAGATCATCCGAACGTCCCTCGTGATCGTCGACGGCGATCAGACGTCGATGACCCTGTGGGCCTTCGACGACGACGACCCCGGCATCATGAACGCCGAGGAAATCGTCCGCCTGACCTACGCCCCCGGCAACGACGCCGTCGTAAAGTGGTACGTGGACTTTCAGGAGCTCCCGTCCGACGTGAGCGAGGCGTTGAACATCCCGATTACGTTGGAAGACGGCGCCGATTGGAACCGGACGTGTGACCTGGTGAATACCGCCTACTTCGAGGTGGAGCAGTTGGCCACCGACGTGTCGAGCATCACGTTCCGTTACGATGCCTCGCCGCCGCGGGCCACCATGGTGGCGATCGACGCGACGTTCGCGGCTGACGGCGACGCCGCGGGCGGCTCGGACGATGGTCGCCGGATGGCTCACCTCCACACGGCGGCCAAGCTGCGCACGCCCAGGACGTCCGATGACGAACTGGCCGACGCGGGCTACAGCGGGGAGGGGCAGGACGAAGAGGACTGATTCGCCAGCCCTGACGAGGAAACGACGTCATGAGAAGGCAGCCGCGACAATCCGGGGCCGCGATGGTGCTGGTGCTGATCATCCTGGCGGCGGGCATGACGGTGGGGTTGTCGTACCTGGCCAGCGCCGCGATGGGCACCGCCATCGCGACCGGCCACGAGGACGTGACCCGGGCCCGCTACGTCGCCGAGTCGGGCATCGACCACGCCATCTGCCTGTTGCGTGAGAGCCCCGACGTGATCGAGGCCGCCAGCGGCGGGACGCTCGGGCCCTTTGCCGTCGCCGGCGACGACGCCTACACCCTGGCCGTAACCGCGACGGGCGTCCCGGGTGAATACGAGATTATCTCGCGGGGCGCCAGCGGCAGAAGCAATGTGTCGGTCGGGGTCGTGCTCCGACGTTTCGGCGGCAGCGCATCGGTCACCGTGCTGCCCCACGGCAGCCTGTTTACCGGCGGGCTGACCATGATTCCCAGCAGCGTCCGCGTGCACGGACCGGCCCACGGCAACGGCGACCTGGTCGTCAACGGCCGCGTCGACGAGGACGCCTCGGCCACCGGCCTGGTCGCCGGGTTCGGCCGCGTAGACGGCGACCGGATCTCCGGCGCCGACCACTACGCCTGCCCGCCCATGGAACCGGAGGCCTATGAGACCTATCTCATGGATGACACGCCGGGCGCGGCGGCGGTCACCAGTGTCAACTACATTGATCACCACTCCGCTTTCAACAGCGGGGCCCACATCACCGCCGACAACCCCGCCGGCGTGGTGATTGTGACGCCCGCCTGTGGCACCTTGTATATCGACCGGAACGTGAGGTTCGACGGCACACTCATCGTGTGCGGCAATGTGCTCCTGGGCGGCGCGAACCAGCGGTTCGAATCCCTGACCCAGTTCCCCGCGCTGCTGGTGACGGGGGATCTTTACGTCTGCAGCCTCACGAAGACGACCGTCGAGGGGGTCGTCTATACCGGCGGGGGCGTGGAGAGTTATTTCAGCCGTCCGAGCAGCGAACTGACCGTTCGAGGCGCCTTAATCGCCGGGGGATGGGGCTTCGACCTCTTTCTCGACGGCGACCACGACGTCCGCTACGACGCGGACCTGGCGACGTTGGTCGCCCCGGACGGCGCCGGGGGCGAGGGAATCGTGGAGATGGATTTGTGGTGCGAATGACCCCTGCTCAGACAGCTCGGCAGCCGGGGTCAAACGCTCTTAAAGCGTGCACCTTAGAACGCCGATGCCAGTGCAGAAGCGAGGGATTGCGGTGAGCAGTGACAGCATTCAGACACGCCGCCGGCCCCGTGGAGGGTTCACCCTGGTCGAGATCCTGGTGGTGCTGGTCGTCTTGAGCATCGCCACGGCCGTGGTGCTTCCGCGGGTCTCGAACATGGGCGATCTCCAGGTGGCCGCGGCGGCCCGAACCGCCATGGCCGACCTTCAGTTCGCTCAGAATGAGGCGATCGTGTCCCAGCGGCCGGTAACGGCGATGTTCGACCCGGACCAGAGCCTGTACGAGCTGCGCTACGCCGACGACGGGCAGCTCCTCACGCACCCGGTCAACAAGACCCCGTTCCGGGTTCGGCTGGCCGACCAGGCCGCCACGGACGATGTGACGATCCTGGCCGTGACCTTCGGCGACGAGGTCTTCGTGACCTTCGATGCCCTCGGCTCGCCCAGCAGCCAGGGGGCGGTGACATTCATCGCCGGCGGCTTTCGCCAGCGCCTTGACGTGGCGCCGGTGACCGGCCGGATCACCGCCACAGCCATCAACCCTTAGACAGGAACGCCAGGATGCTTCGAGGATTAACACGCAAACCACCGCCGATCGGCCTGGACATCGGCGCCGATGTGGTTCGCCTGTTGCAGGTGGACGCGATCGGCAACGCCGTCAGCGCCACGGCCGCGGCGTTCCGTCCCCTGCCGCCGGCGGCGATCGACGACCTGCAGCTCCATCGCCGGCACGTGGTGGCGGCGGTGGGCGACATGCTTGCGACCGGCGCGTTTCGCGGCCGTCGGGTGGTCACGTGCCTGGGCGAGGGGGCCCTGTCGGTCAAGCAGGCCCGCCTGCCCCGACTCAACGATGCTGAACGCGACTCGGCGATTCTGTGGGAGGCGTCCGAGCGATTCGATTTCGACGTGAAGCCTGAACTGCTGCACCATCTCGTCGCCGGCGACGTCCGCTCGGCCAACGAGGTCCAGCAGGAGGTGATTCTCCTGGCCGCCGCCGAGGATGTCGTGGAGTCCCACGTAGAGATGATCAGCGAGATGGGCCTGTACCCGGTGGCGGTCGACGCCGAGCCCGTCTGCACCTTCCGGGCGTTCGAGCGGTTCCTGCGGCGCGACTGCGACACCGGCGTCGTGTCGGTCCTGGTCGACATCCGCGGCGCCAACACCTGGGTGCTGTTCGCCCGGGGGCGCCAAATCGGATTCATCAAGTCCGTCGGCCTTGGGACGCACCATTTCACGGAGGCCATCGCCAGGCAGTTGAATCTCGACTATGCCGAGGCCGTCGAGGTCCGCCGGCGTCAGGGCGCGCTGTCGATGTCGGCCAACCCCGACCAGATTCGCCAGGCGGTGCGCGACGCCGTCCGTCCCGTGGCCGAGGAGCTGGCGCGGGAGATCAACTTGTGCCTGCGCTATTGCGCGGTGACGTTCCGGGGCTCGCGTCCCGACCGGGTGACCCTGGTGGGCGAGGCGGCCGCCGATGCGTGCGTCCGCGAATTGATCGGTGAATCGATCAACCTCGACTGCGAGACGGGACGTCCGTTCAAGGGCATCGATTCGTCGCAGGTGGCCATGGGCAGCGACCAGCGCGGCCCCTTGCCCGAATGGTCGGTGGCCACGGGGCTGGCGCTGCGTGACCTGATCGTGGGGGACGTGGGGCAGGAGGATGATGATGAATCAGATCGACTTTCTGCCTAGGCGGATCCGCCATCACCGGTTGATTCTGCAGCGTCTGCGACGGCAGGGTGCGGCGTTGCTGCTGTTCGTCGCGGCCCTGGCGGTGCTCGCCTGGAGCAACGAACGGCGGATCGCCGCCGCCCAGGCGCAACTGACCGTCAAGCAGGCGGACCTGGCCCAGTTAACCCAGGATCTCGAGATCCTGCCGGAACTGAACACCCGGTTGGCCGACGGGCAGATCAAGCGGCGGATTTCCGCTGAGTTGGGCAGCCGTCTGGACATCAACGCCCTGCTGGCCGAGTTGGAGCAGCGGCTGCCGGCCGATGCGTGCCTGACGAGCCTGGAATGCAGCACCGTCGAGGTGGCCCGGCCGGCCACGGAGCGCCTGGGCGCCCGCGGGCGACTGCGGCGGGAGGACGAGCCGGCCGTCGAGGTGCCCAAGCGGGTGCGGATCATGCTCACCGGCCTGGCGCCGGCGCCGGTTGATGTGGCGACCTTCCTGGGCGACCTCGGGTCCAGCCCGCTGTTCGCCAACGTGGAGATGGGCTATTCCAAGACCATCGTCCTGCCGGAGGTGCACCGGGAGGCGACGAGTTTCCAGGTGAGCTTCCTCGTGGCCGAGTAGCACCGGCCCTCAGTGGGAATGACAGACCCATGACCAAGCAACAGAACATGGCGGTCTTCGCGGCGATCCTCGTGGTCGCCGGCGCGGCGTACGCCCTGGTGGTCTACCTGCCGCAGACGCGCCGGCTGACCGCGGTCCGCGACCAGCTCGCCCGCGTCAACGAGCAGTATGAGCAGGACGCCGTCAAGGCCCGGACGATCCCCCAACTGCAGGCCGACGTCGAGCAGCTCAAGCGGGAGTTCCACAACTTTGACCGCCGACTGCCGAATCAGCAGGAGTTGGGGGAGTTCCTGCGGGAGATCTCCTCCACCGGCGAGGCCGGGCAGTTGGCCAATCAGACGATCACGCCGGGCAATCCGTCCAGCGGGCCGTTGTATAACCGCTTGCCGATCCTGATGGATTTCCGCTGCTCGTTCGTCGAACTGGTCGAGTTCCTCGGCCGCCTGAACGGCATGACCCGCCTGACGCGGGTCGAGAAGATCCAGATGACCCCGGCCGGCGACGACGAGCAGATGCTCGACGTCCACATGAGGGTGAACATCTACTTCACCAAGACGTGAGGTCGCAGCGATGATGCAGACACAGCCATCAGCCATCCAGAAGGCCGTCGCCCAGGTGCAGGCCGAACTGCTGGCCGACAAGAAGAAGACGGTCGTCATGGGCGCTCTGCTGCTCGTGGCGGCGTTCATGGGGGTCCGGCTGTTCGCCGGCCGCACCCGCCCGGCCGCGGCGACGACGGCTGCGGCGCCGGCGGCCGCTCCCGACGAGCCGGCCGTCCGCCCCGGCGGCCGCACCGGCCGCAATGCGGCCCTGAACGCGTATCTCGCCCAGATGGACCGGCGGGTCTCGCGTGATCTGTTCAGCACCGATTTCGGCGGGTATCCCGAGGCCCCGGTCGTCGAGAAGCCCAAGCCGGATGCGGCCGGCCGTAGGCCCGCCGTCGATCCCGCCGCCGTCGCCCGCCTCGAGCTGGAAACGGCCGTGCGACGGGAGGCACAGCAACTGCACCTGCAAGGCACCATGCCGGGAGGAAACCCCTCGGCCATCATTAACGGCCGGGTGGTCCGCGTGGGGCAGGCGTTTGAAGGTTTCGAGATTCGAAGTATCGGACAGGGTTCGTGCGTTGTCGCGCGTGGCGCCGTCGAGGTAACGCTGAGGATGAACCCATAAGTGAACCGTCTCGCGACCGGTCAGG
>CAZHRW010000278.1:0-29638 GCA_964535025.1 uncultured Planctomycetales bacterium | reverse complement strand
TGGACGGTGAGGGTGCCGCTGTAGGAGCCGGCGTCCAGGCCGGTGCGGTCGACCGTCACGGCGATCGTGTCGGTCTCGCCCGTGCTGGTGCCGTCGGCGGGCACGGCGGTCATCCAGGGCTCCGATGACTCGACGGCGTATTCCAGGACCGCCATGCCGCTGTTGGCCACGTCGAACGCCAGCGTGTCGGTCAGCGGGTCGAACGCCAGCGTCTCGGTGCTCACCGACAGCGTCGGGTCGCCGACCAATACCTGCACGGCCACGGGGACGTTGACGGTGCCGTCGCTGACGCGGAGGCCAAACGCGTCGGTGCCGCTCCAGCCGGCATCGGGGGTGTAGGTGAAGGCCCCGGCGTCGCCGAGGTGGACCTCGCCGTGGGCGGGGGCCTGGGCGACGGCGTAGGTCAGCGGATCGCCGTCGACATCAACCGCCTCGACGGCGCCCGTCACGGGCGTGTCGCAGCGGGTGCCCAGTTCGAGCTGTTCGGGCACCACCGGCGCGTCGTTGACCGGGTTGACGGTGACGGTCTGGGTGGCCAGGGCCGAATCGCTGCGGCCGTCGTGGGCCACGACGGTGAAGGTGTCGATCCCGTTGAAGTTCTCCTCGGGGGTGTAGGTGAACGTTCCGTCGGAGTTGACCACGGCGGCGCCGTGGTCGGGCTCGTCGATCAGGCGGAAGGTCAGCGTATCGCCGTCGGCGTCGGTGCCGGTGAAGGCGCCGGTGCCGGTGGTGTCCTCATCGATCGCCAGCGGCGCCGCCAAGCATTCCGGGGGCGTGTTGGGCGTGACCTGGTCGGCGCCGGCTTCGAGGGCGCCCATGTCGACGGCGGGGCCGTAGACGCGTCCGGCCCGCGTCAGGTCCATGTCGAGGGGCATGCCGTAGCGGCTTTCGAACCGGTCGCTGTACCACTGCATGTCGGCGCCGGCGTCGATGGCGGGGCTGTCGCCGGCGAGGCGGAAGTCGCCGCCCCAGTCGTCGACGAAGCGGGGGTCGTCCTCGATGGACCCGTCGCCCTTGCCCGTGGCGGCCATGAACCCGTCCAGGCTGGTGTGCGTCCCGTTCCACTGGATCCGCAGACCGTCGGGGCCGTCGAGGAGGTTGTTGTTCATCCGCGAGTCATTGGCGGCGGTGCCGGAATCGAACTGGATGTCGTAGCCGGACGACTCGTTCCGCGTGGAGATGATATTGTTGACGATCTCCAGCGGCGTGTTGGCCGAGCCGATGGCGGTGGCGGTGTTGAAGAGGGTGTTGTTGATCACGTGGGTCCGCGCGGAGTTGCGGACGTGAATGCCCTTGCCGTGAGCGTAGACGCTGGACGGGTCGCCCACGCCGTTGCGGTGGATGTCGTAGATCAGGTTGCCGATGAAGTACGTATCGGTCGAGCCGGTGTTGGCCAGGCCCCACTCCGAATCGTAGACCTCGTTGTTGATCACCCACGTCCAACTGGGGTTGTAGTGAACCACGAACGCGGCGCCCTCCGACGAGGACGTGTGCCGGTAGCCGTACATGCGGTTCTCGGAGGCGACGAGGTCCTCGTAGGTCTTCAGGTCGATGGCGTTTTCGCGGTCGTGGTGGAAGATGTTGCGACCGATGTAGATGTTGGTCGTGTGCCCGCTGCCGCGGCAGTTGACCTGGATGGAGTCGCCGCCGTTGTAGTAGTTGTGGTTGTCGACGGCCCAGATGTTGTTGATGTAGCGGTTGACGGTGATGCCGTGCACGTCGTTGGCGTAGGAGGCCTGCCAGTCGCCGTTGTCGTGGATGGTGTTGTCGTAGATCACCATGTCCTCGACCCACTCGCTGGAGGTGTCGCCGCTGATCCGCAGGCCGGTGCCGCCGCGGCTGATGGTGTTGTGGCGGAAGGACAGGTGGTCGTTGAGGCCGCGGACCTCGACATTGGCGAAGTTGAGGTTCTCGACGATCATCCAGCGGGCCTCGGCGTAGTGGCCGAAGGTGGTCATGCCGTCGATGCGGGGCCTGTCGCCGTGGTCGGCGCCGCGGAAGAAGATCGGCTTGGACGACGAACCGACACCGGCCAGCAAGGTGCGGCCGGAGGCGTTGCAGTTGTAGTAGCCGCCGCCGTGGATTTCGACGACGCTGCCGGCGGGCACCCCGTTGGGGATCGACCGCCGGGGCTTGTCGGGGGTGCCGAAGGGGTTGTTGGTGTCGGTGGCGTTGGGGTGGGTGTTGTTGACGTAGTGGGTGTAGGGCCCATCTTCGGCCATCCGGTAGGGTTCGGGGCCGTTACCGTAATCGAAGGTCTTACCGCTCTGGGCGTACATCCAATGGGATTCTTCGATGCCGAACTCGGGCGTCGCCACGCCGATCGGCGGCACCCAGGCGCCGACCCGCTCGAGCCGCAGGCCGTCGGCCTTCACCAGGCCGCCGTCGCCTTCGAGCGTGACCGACAGCGTGGTGCCGCGGATCAGGACCGGATCGCCGAGGTCTTCCCACGACGTGCCGGCGTCATGGAGGTCGTTGGGCTGGGCGCCCTGGTTGAGGGTGACCGTCTCCAGGGTGGTCAATCGTCCGTCGGCTTCGTGGTCGACGATCGTGTACCCGGCCTGGCCGCCGTTGGCGCCGGGCCAGGTGGCCGACAGGCGGTAACGGTAGCCGGGGTCGAGATTGTCGAACGTCCACGTCGCCGATCCGTCACGGCTGGTTTGCACATCGCCTTCGTAGCCGGCCGACGACGCGGTAGACCACGTTCCGGCGGTCTGAAAGCCCGCATCGCCGTTGTCAAGGATGATCGTGTCCGTCCCGAGCGCCCCCACGCTCAACAAAGTACGCGGTTCCAGCGCCTCGAACATCTGCGTCCTCCTTTTTAGAACGCATTCACTTAGTTCGCCGATCCATCCATTGGACCCGGCGATAACACATACGCACGATGTAATCAGCGTCAGGATGGTCTGCACCACAGGAATCCCCCACGACCACGACCGCCGGCGCGGCGGCGGGCCGTTTGTTTCATGGGTGCAGCGGAGGGGTTGTCACGTCGTCAGGCACATAGCAGGACTGAGGCCTTTTGGAGCTGTCTGGCATGTATCCGTGTAACTCAGCGGCGTACATCGTTCACGCACTATAGCCTCAGCCGCGGCGTCGACCAAGACAAATCGCGTCGGCCGACGCCGATTGCCCCAACCCGCGTCGCCGTACCCGGTTACCGGTCCATTTTCTTGAGGGGCTCGCCGGAGGGGGCCAGGAGCTGCTCGATTTCGGCGCGTTCGGCGTCGCTGAACACCCGGTGGAGGCGGTCCAGGCGCCGGGCGTCCTGGAGGTACCGGCGGCCCTGCTCCAACTGCCCGGTCTGCAAGGATAAGCGCGCCAGCGACAGCAGCACCCGCCCCCGCTGGGCCGGCTCGATGTCGCCCTGGCCGAGGTAGCGCACCCACTCGGCGTGCGCCTCGGCGATGCGCCCGAGGTGGGCGAGGATCATCGCCCGCGTGTCGCGCAAGTGTCTGTGGTTCGGGTCGATGGAAAGCCCCCGCTCGGTCAGGGCCAGCGCCTCGTCCCACTGGTGGGCCGTCTCGGCGAGGATCCACGCCAGGTCGTTGATCAGGTCGGGGCTGTCGGGAGCGTCGTTGAGGGCCCGGCGCAGCTGCTCGACGGCCCCCCGCGGGTCGCCGCTCTGGTAGGCCAGCATCGCGGCGCCGTGGCGCGCGGGGACGTAATGCGGCAGCGTCTGGCAGACGGCCTCGTACAACTGGCGGGCCACCGCCTGGTGGCTGCGGTCGGACGACATCGCCAGAGCCGTGGCCGCCACGAACTGGGGGTAGGGGTGCCTGGCCGCGCCCTCCCCGGGCAGCATGATGCGGATGATCGCGTCGTACTCGCGGCGTTCGGCCAGCAGGCCGACCCGCTGGGCGAACATGCGGACCTCGGCCGACGGGATCGCTCCGGCCGCCGCCGGGGCCAGCGCCGCCAACTGGTCCTGCACCCGCACCACGTCCTCGAACCGCTCCTGTGCCCGCAGCAGCGCGGTCAGCCGTTCGCCTACAACCAGACTGTCCGGGTTCATCTCGAGGTGGCGCCGGTACACGCCCTCGGCCTGGTCGGGCCGCTCGAAGCGTTCGTACATAGCGCCCAACATAAGCACCGGCCGGGACCACTGCGGATCCGACGCGATGCACAACCCCAGCAGATCGGCGACCTGGCTCTGGCGGTCGACGGCGTCCACCGCATCGAGCCACAGACGCGCCTGGTGCAGCCGCCACAGCAGCCCGCTGTCGCCCTCGGCCCGGCGCATCTGGTCGATGAGCGTCTGGGCCCGGATCGGATCGGCGCGTATCTCCTCCAACTCCAGCAGCGCCGCACGCACGCGGACGGCGTGGGGGCGGGCCTCGGCGTACGCCTCGAGCTGACCGATGCCCTCGGCGCGGCGGCCGCGCCCGATCTCGATGATTGCGCGGCGGAGCACGAGGTCTTCGGTGCGGTTGGAATCGACCTGGGCGACCCCGTCGGTCAAGGCCTGAACCGCCCGGTCGATCTGCCCGGCCATCAGGTGCAGTTCCGCCAGGTGACTCCAGGTTTCAGGCTGATCGCCCGCCTCGGCGCACAGGAGCGTCGCTTCGACAATGGCCTCTTCCACCCGCCCGGCCTGTCGAAGCCGTGCGATGAGGCTGCGGCGCGCCGTCCCGTCGGGATCGCCCGAGGCGATCGTCTCCCGGAGGACCCGCTCGGCCTGGTCGCGCCGGCCGGTCCGCGCCAGCAGATCCGCCTGGAGCACCCGCACGTCGACCCGCTCGGGATAGGCCTCGCGCAGCTCGTCCAGTTCGCTCTGCAGCGCCTCGACCTCCTCGGCCGGCGCCGGGCCGTACGCCGGCCGCAGGGCCGCCAGGCGGCAGCGAACGCGCAGCGCGCGGACCGCGGGGTCCCGCCCGTCGAGCACCGGCGCGGCGGCGGCGGTTTGGGCCTGCTCGACGTACCCGGCATCGAGGCACAACTCGGCCAACTGCCGCCAGGTCGACGCGTCGTGGGGCCGCTGGAGCAGGTAGTCCTCCAGCACCGCGATGGCCCGGCGATCCTGCCCCGTCCGGGCGCACGCCTGGGCCAGGAGTCGGTAGCCGGTGGGATCGAGGTGCCCGGCGGTCATCAGCGCTTCGAGCTGCTCGATTGTCTGATAGGGACGGTTGACCGCCCAGGCCACCAGGGCCCGCTGGAGCCGCAGGGCGTCGTCGCCCGCGCCGGTGCCGGCCTCGTAGCGGACGATGCCCGCATATTCGTCGTGGCACCGGGCGGCCTCGGCGCCCCGCCCGGCCAGCGCGTACAGGCGGATCGCCACCGGCAGGGCCCCGGCCCGCAGCACCGGGTCGATCACATCGGCCAGCACCGCGTCGGCCTCGGCGACCGCCGGTTCCCATCGGCCGGTCCCCAGGGCCAGGCGGGCCGTCCGCTGGAACACCGCGATCCGCCACGCGTCGCGGTGCAGGAAGTAGGCGGGAACACGGTCGGCCGGCAGCGCCGTGAGCCGTTCGAGGTGCACGGCCGCCTGGGCGTAGTTGCCCAGGTCCATCCACAGGTCGCTCAGCAGCACGTCCAGCCGGGGATCGCGGTTCGGGCGCGCCGAGGCGTCCTGGAGGTCGGCGACGATCCGCTCGTGGTCGGTGGTCTCCATGACCTGGTCATCCACCCGCTCGAGCAGCCGGGCGGCCCGGTAGGCGTAAGGCCACGGCGACTCGCCGACCCGCGCGACGGCCCGGTCGAGCCAGTCTTCGGCGCGGCGGTCGCCGTCGGTGGTCAGTTCCTGCGCCGCCAGATCGGCCATCAAGCGGCACGCCTCGACGTAGGTGCGGTCGAAGGCCCCGTCGACCTCGCAGCGATCGATGAAGGCCCTGAGCGTCCGGTCGGCCTCGCCGGGACGCTGCAGGCCCATCAGCCCCTCGGCCAGCCAGACGGGCGCCTTGGGGTGGCTGGGGTCGTCTTCGAGAATGGCGCGGGCGATGTACGTCAGGCTGCTGGCGTCCTCCATCCACTGGTACAGGCGAACCAGCGTCTCCTGCAGCACCCGGTCGGTGGGGTTGAGGCCGTACAGCGCCCGGTACGCCCCCGTGGCGGCAACCACGTTGCCCTGCTCGTACGGCTGGGTCCGCAGGCAGGACAGGGCGAACCGCTCAATGACCGCCTGGTCCTCCGGATGATAGGCGAGGTACTCGCGGAATTCCTTGGCGGCCTCCCGCCACTGGCCTGCCCGGTAGGCGGCGTCGCCCGCGGCCAAGGCGCGGGATGAGGCCATCTCCCGACGCATGTGCCGCACGACCAGGGCGCCGCCGACCAGCGCGACGGAGACCAAGGCGATGATGGCGATGATTCTGACGTTGACCCGCCCGCGACCCCTGACGGTGTGCATGGCATCCCCCCCAATTGCATGACTCGCGGCGACCCGTCGGTGTCGAGCTGGACCGGTCGCCTGGAGGGGTTGTCGGCCGTTTGGCCGCCCGAGTGAAGTGTGCGCAAGGGAAAGCGGGGCCGGCCGCGCTGTTCGGCGCGCCCGGCCCCGCGGCGGGAGCGGCGGCAATGGCCCGCAGCCGGACGGCTAGCCGTGGAATCTCCGCTTGAGCCAGCCGACCATCGTCAGCCCCACAGCCCCCAGCACCCCGGCACCCGGCGCCGGGATCTTCTCATAGGTCACCTTCATGCACGCTTTCTTGATGGCGGCGCACTCGGAGGGATTGCACAGCTTGAACCCCTTGACGCAGGCGTAGAACTTCCCGTCATCGAGCCACTGGGGGTCGAGTTTGAAGTACGTGGAGCTCCACTCGTCGCCGTCTCCGTCGTAGCCGTCCTCGTTGTCCCCCTCGAAGTTGATGCCGTCGACATGGATGTTGTCTTCATAAGGGTCGAGATATCCCAGCACCTTCTTGTCGCCCTCATAGCCCATGCCGACGTACACCTTCTCGTACGGCTCCACACCCTTGGCCAAGACCTTCAGCCAGGCCTCCTTGACGAGATAGGGCGTGCCCATCTCGTCATAAAGCATGCCGTCCTGATAGGTATAGGCCCCGCCGGCGTTCACCATGTCCGACATGTCCGACTTGTCGAACTGCCATGACACACACCACGGCGCCCACGTCAGCAGTGCGTTGTCGATCTTCTTGTCGACCTCCACGCACTGCTTCCACGTCACCTCGGCCTGGGCCGCCACCGCCATGACGAGAATCCCCGCCATCACCACCATGATCATCCTTTTCGACATACCCTCCACCTGTCCTTTCACCGGTCGCTTTGCGGCTTCAGCCGGCGACCCCCTTTCGAGAGACAACTGCACCCTCTGATCTACCCCAACGGCGGCCTGTCGCCGTTGTCCTAAGGAAGTACTCCCTCATTCCGTATCGCGAGGATCAGCATCACGACGGCCAAGAAAACCATGATGATGATCACGCGTATCCACCTTGCCCCGGTGTTCGGCGGCCCTTCGTCGGCACGAACCGCCGGCCGGGTTATCCTCCCCATGCGTCTGGCTTGAAGCCCCCCCATGCGGCTTGTCCCCCCTCTCACGAGAACTATAGGGTGAACCGGCCCGGGAGGCACCGCCGATAGGACCGCGAAGGGTGAAGTTCGGTCGAGAACCGCCGTGCAGGCGGATCAGGCGGCGAGGGCGACGGATCAGGCACGATCGGCATCAACGACAGCGGCGGTCCGCGTGGACTCCGCGGCCTGGCGGACGACGAGGATGTTGAGCAGCGCCAGTTCGCCCGTCAGCATCGCGATCGCCAGCGGCATCATCGTCAGGCCCGCGAAATCGTGGAAAAACCGCTCGGCAACGGCGCTGTCCAGATGGAGGTACAGCTCGGCCGTCACGACCAGACGTACGAGGTTGGCAGCGATCGCCACCGGCACGCCGGACAGCACAATCACCGCCTTCTGCCAGCGGGGCCGATCGATCAGCATCGCCAGCGTCGCGGCGACCAGGACGAATGCGGTGAGCATCCGCAGGCCGCTGCACGCTTCGGCGACGGCCAGCGGGACGTGATTATTCATCAGGATCGTGTGACCCTCGCGAACCACCGATACGCCGGCCACCTCCAGCAGGAACACCGCTCCGGCCGTCGCCTGCGACTGCAGCGGGCCG
Organism: uncultured Planctomycetales bacterium; assembly: GCA_964535025.1. Classification (GTDB taxonomy): domain Bacteria; phylum Planctomycetota; class Phycisphaerae; order SM23-33; family FEN-1343; genus JAAYZK01. Next base: position 21,573 of record CAZHRW010000278.1, on the reverse strand, counting down.
CTGACGGCGTTATGGACCCGCCCGGGCAACGGGATCATCAGCAGACTGAACGCCAACAGCCACCGCGTGCGCCACAGCCACCGGCGGCCGCCGATCAACAGAACGCAGCCGGCGGCCGTGAGGATCATCGCGTAGCGCTCGGCCGACTCGAACAAGAACAACAGTCCCGCGGCCCGCCCGGCCTGGGCGAGCAGCAGCAGGCCCACCCCCCACGCGCTGGGGCGAACCTTCTCGGCCGCCAGGACGGCCCGGCGCCGCCACAGCAGGTAGACCAGGATCAGTGGAACCAGCCGGCCGCCGGAGTAGTTCGCATCGTGCCGCCAATCGCTCATCAGCGAATCGATGACGTCCGCGTAGGCCCAGACGCCCGCCGCCAGAACCGCCCCGATCATCAAGGCCGGGCGAATCATCCCACGCAGTTTGCTCACTGTCGTGATCCCCGCACAAGGGGTCGCGTCGTTCACGGGTCCCCCTCCGTCGAGATGTCCTGCTCGAACAGGTCGGCGATCTCGGGCGCCGCCAGGCGCAGGAACTCGCCGGTGCGCCGTTCGGCAACGGCCGGATCGATCAGTCCATCGACCCGGCAGGTGATCTGCACCTGGGCGAGGTAGCTCACGGCCGCCTGTCCCCGCCATGCAACGGAGCGGATCGCCTCGGCATTCGGACAGGGCCGCCCACCCACAAGATAGTAGTTCAGCACGATCCTGCACTCGGTGTTGAGGTGTCCGCGATCGAACTGGTAGATCGTGCAGGGCACCTCGGTCCCGTCGGTGGCTGCCAGCATCAGCCGCCTGGCATGGCGGAGCGTCCATCCCGCCGCGGGATAGCACACCTCCGGCCGATGCGGAGCCAGGTCGCGCGGGCGGAGCCCGTAGGCGACGTACAGTTCGACGACATGGCCGCCCAGACGGTAAAAGCGATTCACATGCGCGTCGGTCTCCGTCATCTCGATGATCGCCTCGTCCACCGATGCCTCGGCCCCCTCCCAGGCCCCGAGGCGCAGCGGCAGCGCCGCCAGGTGGGCGCTGGTCAGCGGCGTCGCGGCCGGCGGACGGGCCAGCCGATGCGCCGCCCAACGGTAGACGCCCCCGGACACCACCAGCAGCACGACGGCCATCGCCGACGACGACGGCAACACCCTTCGCCGCCTGAAAGACGTCACACGGGATCGAGTCGCTTTCATGCCACACCCACCGTGGGTGCCAGGTCCATCCGCCGAAGGGCCTGGATGATCTCGGCTTCGTACAACGGGTTCATCACGATCACGTCATCGGGCCGGTAGGCTTGCAGGGCCGCCGGCGGAATGATCTCCTGGCCGGTCCCCGTGACGTAGCGGCCGTGCTTGTCGGGATTGAGGTCCACCACGTAAGCAAGCCGCTGCCACGGCACCTTCAGGCTGTTGAGGAATGTGACGCCCTTGGCCCCCGCCCCCCAAACCACCGGCCGTCGCCCGCCGGCCGTCATGGCGTCCAGGCGCCGGCTCCAGCCGGCGATGATACCGGTGTAGGCCTTGGCGAAGGTCCGCGTCCATTCGGCCAGACGCGCCGGATTCCGCCACCGCCGCCGGGCGTCCTCCGACGGGGCCGCCGGCGGGCGGGCCTCGATGCCCAGATACTGCCCGCCATAGTGTTCGGCCACCGCCACCGGGGTGAATCCCGCGCGGCGGAACAGGCGAACCAGTGATTCGGCGGTGAAGTAGCTGCAGTGCTCGTACAGGATGTCCCAGATGCCCAGGTCCCGCACCATGTTCAGGGCGTTGGGCACCTCGAAGTACACCGCCCCCGTCGCCCCGTCGCCCAGGGCCGCACGCACCTCCCGCAGAAACGACAGCGGATCGGACAGGTGCTCCAGCACGTGCCGACAGCAGATGAAATCGAGGGGGTGATCGACCTGCTCAGCGGTGAAATAGTCGTTGCGGATCGACACCAGCGACCGCACGTCATCACTTGAGCGGCCGGGATCGTAGCTGGGGTCGTACCCCACGGCGCGGTTGCCGCCCAATCGGGCCAGGAGGGCCAGAAAACGGCCTTGCCCGCAGCCGATCTCCGCGATGTGCTTGCCCCGCAGGTCGTACGTCCGCACCAGCCGGTCGGCGAGCCGGCGGGCGTATCTGCGGAAGCGCGGCGAAGGCTCCAGCGCGTTTTCGTACCTCGGGCCGTACCGCATCAGGACGGGATTGAAGGCCACGTTGTAGATCATCCCGCAGGCCGGGCAGACCCCCAGGGCCATCGGCGCCCTCGGAGCGGCCAGCGCGGCCTGCCGACTGTCCCACAGCACGTTGGAGAATACCGCCGCACTGTCGATGTTCAGAAGCGGCTCGTAGGTCGCCCTGTTACACGCCACGCAGACGATGTCATCGATCGTGCGAATCACCGCAGCCCCCTTCCCGCATCTGCGACGGCGTCAGACGGTGACAAGTTCCGCTTCGACGCCAAGGCGATCGAGGTCCCGGCGGATCTCATCGAGATAGACCGGGTTCATGATAATGATCGTCCGCGGCTGATAGTCGACCAGGTATTCCGGCGCGATGATCCGTTGGCCGGTGCCCGGCATGAACTTCCCGTGCTTGTAGGGGTTGATGTCCACGACAAACTCGATCTCGTCGATCAGTCCCAGCGTGGTCAGGAACGCCACGCCCTTGGATCCCGAGCCCCACACGACGGTCCGCTCGCCGCCGTCCAGATCGGTGACGATCCGGTCCCGCCAGTAGCGCATCCGCTCGCCGCAGACGACATCGAACCTGTCGACGGCCTCCCGCAAGGCATCCAGGTCGTTCTCCCCGTCGGCCGGCATGTAGGGACCGGTCTCGGCGGGGGTGCCGATGATCATCAGGTACTGGTTCCCGTAGTCGGTGTACAGATCCATCAGGCTGAAGCCGCTGCTGCGAAACAGCCGCGCCAGCGAGCCGCCGGAGAAATACGAGCAGTGCTCATAGTACAAGTCCCAGAACGCCCCCTCGCGCAGTTCCCGCATGACGTCGGGCACCTCGAAGAACACCAGCGTTTCGGCCCGGTCGCCGATCGTCCGGCGCAGCGTGCGCATGAACTCGCCCGTAGGGGCGATGTGCTCCAGCGTATGGCGACAGCACACCACGTCGGCGGGCAGGTGGGCGTACCGCTCGCCGTAAAAGTCCTGGATGAACTGCACGTCGCGCCCGGCGTCGACAGAACGCTGGGGGACGAACGCCGGGTCGATCCCGATGCCCCGGTTGGGTCCGAGACGGCACAGTAGCGTGAGAAACTCGCCCTTGCCGCACCCGATCTCCAGCACGTCGCGGTCCCGGATGTTGTACTGACGCACCAACCGTTCGGCCAGACTGCTGGCGAAGCTGTTGAAGTGCGGGCTGAACCCCTGTGTCTCCTCGTAGCGCGGCGAATAGTCGTGGCGATCCGGATCGAACACCGTGTTGTAGATAAACCCGCAGTCGTTACAGAATCCCAGTCGCAAGTCGTGCCGCGGATAGGAGACGGCCTCCTCGCGGGTGTCCATCAACAGGCAACTGTGGACCGGGATGTTCCTGACCTCGTAGAACAGCCGTACGTCACGGCCGCCGCAGTTGGGGCACGACTGCCCGGTCGCCAGGCCTTTGGGAAACGATACCGTCTCATTGATCGTCAGCGTCTTCACGGGACCCCCCCTGGGTGAAGGATGTTCAGATGATCACCGGCTCAGGAATCGGGATGATGAATTTTCCCCCCCGCCGACGGTACGGTTCCTGCTGAGAGAGGATCTCCTCCTTGAAGTTCCATGGCAGGATCAGCACGTAGTCGGGCCGGTCGCGTAGAATCCGCTCCGGCTCGACAATCGGGATGTGCACGCCGGGCATGTAGCGGCCCTGCTTGTGCACGTTGCGGTCGACGACGTAGTCGATCATGCCCGGCCGGACGCCCACGGCGTTGAGCAGGATGGCCCCCTTGGCCGCGGCGCCGTAGGCGACGATCGAACGGCCCGAGGCTTTCAGGTCACTGAGCAGGTCGAGCAGTTTCCGGCAGATGGCGGTGACGCGCCCGGCGAAATCCTCGTAGTAGGCATGACGGTCCACGCCCAGGGCCTTCTCCTCGCCAAGCAGCGCGCCCACCGCCGGGTGGACGTCGGGCCGCCGCTCCAGGTACAGCCGCAGCGAGCCGCCATGAATGGGCAGCCGACGCACGTCGTTGAGGTACAGGCCGTGACGGGCGAACAGCCGGTTCAGCGCCGTGACCGAGAAGTAGCACAGGTGCTCGTGGTAGATCGTGTCGAACAGGCAGCGATCGATCAGGTCCCGGACGTAGGGCACCTCGATGACGGCGACCCCGTCGTCGGCCAGGAGCAGGGAGATCCCCTCGACAAAGCCGTTCGTGTCGGCGACATGGGCCAGGACATTATTGGCGATGATCACGTCGGCCTGCTTCCCCTCGTCGCGCAGCCGGCGCGCCATCTCGTAAGTGAAGAACTCCGCCAGCGTCTCCACCCCGACCTTGCGGGCCGCCTCGGCCAGGGCCGCCACCGGGTCGATGCCCAGGACGGGAATACCCGCGGACACAAAGTTGCGCAGGAGATACCCGTCGTTGCTGGCCAGTTCGATCACCAGGCTGTCGCGGCCGAGCTTGCGGGAAGCGATCAGTTCCAGCGCATTAGCCCGGGCGTGGGCCATCAGCGTGTCGATGAACGAAGAGAAGTACGGGTAGTCGTCGCCGAAGAGGATCTCCGGCGCCACCGTGTGAAGGATCTGGACCAGCGTACAACCCGGGCAATAAGCCACCTCCAGCGGGTAGCGGGGCTCGTCCTGGTGAAGCTGCGCCTCGGTCAGCAGTCCGTCGGACAGCGGCATCTCTCCCAGGTCCAGCACTGCCAGCAACCCCCGCTGCCCGCAGGCGCGGCAGACGGCATTGTGACACTTGGCCTGAAACCGGCTTTGAGCGGCGGTTTCCGTCGTCATCTGAAGCATTCCTCATCGCTCCTTCAGCCGCCGGCAACGGCGGCACCGTGTTCGGCAAGCACGCGCAGGGAACCATCCAGCACGCCCTCGGTGATCAGCATGCGAATGTGGCCGAGCCGCTGATAGCGCGGCCCCTCGAACTCGGCCAACGTCAGCCCCACCCGTCGGTAGGCCTCGTACAACTGCTTGGCGCCCATCCGGGCGTTCCAGCGGGGCTGGAAGGCCGGCACCCGCCGGGGCAGCTTGTCGCAGTTGACGCGGTAGCAGCGGGTATCGGGCTCGGCGCCCTCGGCGAAGGTGACCACGCAGTCGGGCACCGTTTCGCCGACGATGGTCGCCAGGTCGCGGATGCGGAAGTTCTCTTCCGTGCGGCCGACGTTGAACGCCTCATTGTGCACCAGTTCCCGCGGCGCCTTGAGCACCGCGACGAAGGCCCGGGCCACGTCGTCCACGTGCACGATCGGCCGCCAGGGCGACCCGTCGCTCTTGAGCATGATCTTGCCCGTCGTGACCGCCCAGGCGACCAGGTTATTGAGCACCAGGTCGAACCGGATTCGCGGCGTCACCCCGTAGACGGTCGCGTTCCGCAGGAACGTCGGCGAAAAGCGATCCGTTGCCATCTGTCCTACCGCCTGCTCGGTGAGCACCTTCGACTCGCCGTAGGGCGTCACGGGCCGGAACGCAGAGGTCTCGTCGAGCCAGTCCTGCCCGCCGGCGCCGTAGTTGGAACAGGAGGACGAGAAGACGTATCGACGTACTCCAGCCTCACGGGCCTTTTCCGCCAGGTCGACCGAGGCGCGATAGTTGATCGCGTAGGTCAGGTCCGGATCGAGAAAGCCCAACGGATCGTTGGACAGCCCGGCCAAATGGCAGATGGCGTCGACGCCGGTCAGGTCGTCGACGGTCACGTCGCGGATGTCCTTGCGGATCGTCGGCACCGGGTCCGGTTCGGCGCCGAAGGTGCAGCGCCGGTACAGGTCGCTGTCCAGGCCGATCACATCCATGCCCTCGCGCTTCAGCCGACCGCACAGCGCCGTGCCGATGTAGCCGAGATTGCCCGTCACCATCACAAGCATTTCATCCCCCTTTCAATCCAGGCCGTCCGATGAACTCCTCCACGTCTTCCACGGCGGCTTGCCCGAGTCCCACAGCGTCTCCAGCAGGATCTTGTCGCGCAGCGTGTCCATGCACTGCCAGAACGACTCGTGACGGTAAGCCATCAATTGCCCGTCGCGAGCCAGGCCTTCCAGCGGAGCGCGCTCAAAGGGGGTGTCGTCGCCGTCGATGTAATCGAAGATCCCCGGCTCAGCCACAAAGAAGCCCCCGTTGATCCATCCTTCGGCGGCCTGGGGTTTTTCCGAGAATTCCATGACCCGGTTGCCGTCGAACTGCATGTGTCCGAACCGCGCAGGCGGCCGGACGGCCGTCACCGTCAGCAGCTTGCCGTGCGAGCGGTGAAACGCCAGCAGGTCGTCCAGGTTGATGTCAGAGACGCCGTCGCCCCAGGTCAGGAAGAATGTCTCCCCGCCCAGGTAGGGCGCCAGGCGTCTGATCCGCCCGCCGGTCATGGTGTTGATCCCCGTTTCCACCAGGTGGACGGTCCATTCCGGCCGATGGTTGCCGTGACGGGTGACGGTGCCGCTGCGGAAATCGATTGTCAGGCTGCTGTGCAGGCTGACGTAATCGGTCATGTACTTCTTGATGAACTCGCCCTTGTAGCCCAGCGCGATAATGAACTCCCTGTGGTTATAGGCGGCGTAATGCTGCATGATATGCCACAGAATCGGGCGCCCGCCGATTTCAACCATGGGCTTGGGCCTTACCGAGGTCTCCTCGGCGAGCCGCGTTCCGACCCCCCCGGCGAGTATCGCGACTTTCATGGTGTTCCCCTCGTATCTTGTCCTTGTCGCGCCGATGCGAGTCCGATTCCCGCCGCCGCCACAGTCGGCGGCCCATCAGCCGCACGGCTATGACGACATCCCGCGCCAGCCGCCGCCGATCGGAGATCAGCGTCCGCCCCACAACCCCGTAGCAACGGAGGCGACCGAGCAGGGGCAGCGGCGCCCGGTGCACCGACCGGGCGTACTCCAGGTTGATCCGCCAGTTGGGCATCAGGATCCGCCCGGCCTGGGACGGATCGAACCACTCGGCGTACATGTACTTGTTGTGCATCCGCCCGGCCGACTGGGCCGGATGCCGCCGCGAGTGGAACAGGTACTCGGGAATCTCCACCAGTCGCCCCCGCAGCGCCAGGCGTGCCAGCAGGACCCCGTCGGCGTGGGCGTACGTTCCCATCAGCGACGTGGTCAGCAGTTCGGGCCGGCGGATCAGCCCGAAGATCGCGTAGCACATGACATCTTCCATGGCGGCATACAACCGCCGGGCGGGGTCAGGCCTGTCCGTGTCCGCGCAGACGTTGTAGTCGCCGATCACGTTGCCGCCGGCATCGATCATGCGGATACGGCTGTGGCACAACACGACGTCGTGGCGGCGGTCCAGGACGTCCACGCACCGCTGCAGATACGTCGGCGCCAGCGTGTCGTCATGGGCAGCCCACTTGAAGAACTCGCCGACGGCCAGGTGGGGCAGATGATTGAAGTTCCACGCCGCCCCCCGGTTGACCTGGCTGCGGTGGAATCGGACCCGATCGTCCGCTCCGGCATACCGGCGGCAGATCGCGGGGGTCGCATCGGTCGAGCCATTGTCGGAGATGATCAACTCGAAGTCCCGGTACGTCTGGGCCAGGATCGACTCGATCGCCTCGGCGACGTATGCTTCCCCGTTAAAGACCGGCATCCCGATACTCACGCGCGGAACCATCAGCATCCCCCTTCGCTGTTGTTCTCGGTCTGCCGGCCGGAGAGCTTGATTAGCGAGTCGGGTGCCAACGCACCCTGGATGGATCGCCACATCAGCGATTGCGTCCGCGGCCAGGTGTAGGCGCGTTGCACGAGGGCGCGGCCCCGCCGTCCCATCCGCGCGCAGGCGTCCGGATCGGCCAACAGGCGGTCCAGCCGATCGGTCAGTGCGTCGAGGTCGCCGCACGGGACGGTGTAGCCGGTCCGTCCGTCCAGCACGAAATCGGGCGTCGCCCCCAGCCGCCAGGCCACCACCGGCAGGCCCGCCTGCATCGCTTCGAGGTAGGCCAGCCCGAACGGCTCGCGGTAACTGGGCATGCAGAAAATCGACGCAGCGGCCAGGCGACGACTCACCGCCTCCGGCGGCATAGGCCCCAGCACCCGCACGACCGGGCCCCACCCCTTCAGACGAGGCCGCGCGCCGACGATCGTCAGCGTCGCGGTCGGATGTCGACCGCGCAGCCGCCCGAACGCCTCCAGCAGGGCCGGGCCGCCCTTGCGCTGCCAGTCGAGGCCGACGAAGATGATCCCCTTGGACCGGTCGCGTCGCGGCGTCGGCTGCCGGGGCGGCGGGGCGTTGCACCCGGCCCCCACGCAGCGCACCCGCCGCCCGGACAGCCCGTAGTGCTCGCGGAGGGAGCGCACCACGTGACGACCCATGGTGAAGACCATCCGCGCCCCGTGGATACAGGTCCGCTCGATCTCGGTGACCGCCTGCCACTGCCGCAGATGCGCCGCGCCGCCCGGGTAGTACCGATTGGCCTGGATGGTGTGGTCGGTGTAGATGAACTGCGGCGGGCCACCCTCGATGACAGGCACGAGCGTACCGAACGCCAGGGTGAAGTCCGCGCCGTCCAGCACACCGCTGTCTCTGAGCATCCTGGCGAGCAGGCTGTAGTGCCCCGGGCGGCGCAGGGCCCCGTGGTCGCCGCCCCCTGCGCGCCACAGGCTCCGGCGCACGAGCCCCTTGCGGGTGAGCCGGCTCACGTCGACGACATCGACCGCCATGGCCGGACAGCCCCGTCGCCAGGCGTCGGCCAGGGCCTGGTTCGTCCCGGAGTTCCAGCCGCGACAGAGCAGCACCATCCGCATGACGTCCCCCTTAGGATGCCTCCGGCGGTTCAACGCGGAGCCGGGTGATCAGCGACGCCATCCCGCGCGTACGGCGTCGGGCGACGATGGTCGACGCCGGCGCCTTCTGGTGATAACCCCGGCTGACCCACCCCCCGATGGTATCCTCGGCGGCACGGACCACCTCCACCGTCAAGGCGGGATCCAGCTCGATCGTAACCTTGCCGCCGGCGTGCAGGTGGAGTTCGTAGCGGTTGTCGCCGGCGTCAAGGACCGCCACGTCTTCGGCGACGTGGAACCGCAGCGTCGCATCATGGGACCCCTTGGCGAGAATATCGTCACGGAGGGTCACGGTGCCTGAGTCGGCGTCGAGCGTGACAGACCTGCGATGCACCACAGGATCGCGCAGGCGGGTGTAGCCGTCGTGTTCGCCGACGACGCGGGCGACCTCCGGCGACCAGAGCGTGCACCACGCCTTCGCGCGGCGGGTCCACAGAAACGGACCCCCGGCGACGGACTGATCGCGGCCGTCGATCTCGAGGGTGTTGTGCGCCCGGGTGGACCGGAAATACTCCCGCCAGGGCCGCCAGGAGAAGTAATCGTACGTGCCTGGATCGACCAGCACATCGCGCCCAAACGCCCGCAGCGTCACGCTCAGCGCGTCGGCGTGGGCGTGAGCAGCGACGGGCGCCAGCCCGTGGTCGCCGCAGTCGAAGGTGACGCTGATGCGGTCGTCTCCACCCCGGCGTCCGCACTGGAGCAGGTACAGCCCCGTGCGGCAGAAGGCCCGATGCGTCAGCGCCCCGTCGGTCGGGGCAATGTGCGACGCCGTCCTGGCCGCGCCGGTCGCACCAAACAGCCACGCGGCCGGCTCCAGCCACGCGGCCGCGTCGACGCCGAACGCGTCGGTCCGACCCAGCAACGCCGCCAGCACCGTCAGCCAGGGCTCCGCGCGCCGGGGGTGGTCGCCGAGGTCCAGAACGTACCCGTCGTCGTAGTCGCCCACCATCGGCACCGGTCCCCCCTCACACAAGGCGCCGAGAAACTCCCCCATCCGCTCCAGAACCGCCCACCATGTGTCAGGAAAGTCCGCCCCGGTGCGGCGTGCGGCAATCCCGGCCGTCAACAGCAGTTGAAGGACGAACACTTCATAGCCGACGGCCTGTTCGACGGACCCGCCGTCGGGGAAGACTTGCCGGTGCACCTATTCGCAGAGGATCTCGCGGCTGATGGCGGCTGCCTCGGTCGAGCGCTTCAGGGCGGGGAAATAACACGCCGCCACGAATGCCCCGGCGGCCTCGCCAATGAGGTGGTTGTTGGCGGAGGAACCGGCCGAGAACGTGCGAAGGATCTGCCAGAGGTGCAAGTCGACCGCCTGCAGCACCCGGCGCCATGCCACCGGCGCCAGCACGTCCGCCGGGGTGATCAGGTCCAGCGCCCAGACCCAGTTGATCAGGCGCACACCCAACTCCAGTCCGCTGCGCCACGGCATGCCGAACCCGAAGGGGCACGCGTCCAGCCAGCCGTTTAACTGATCGACGATGACCCGTGCGTAGCGTCCATCCCCCGTGGCCCGGTAGGCGCGTCCGAGCACGACCCAGTGATGGTGGCGGTTGGGTTCCCACACGTACTTGCAGTCGCCCGTGACGCGGACGTCGCGGTAGTCGATGGTCGGCGCGTACCGCCGGGGAGCCGCCCGTCCCGAGCCGTGATCGCGGTGCCAATCCACAGGCATGCCGAGGGGATGCTCGTGGAGGTCGAAGAAGCTCAGGCGTCCGCGCAGCATCGGTTCGGCCTGAAGCCGCAACCGCTGCATCCACCGCCGGGACGGCCCGCTGAGCGACGCCCAGGCCCCCACCGGCACCGGCGTGACCGCGAAGCCCGCCTGGTGGGCCGGCAGATCCGCACGGCACAATAGCACGGTCGGCCGCAGCGCGCCGCGGCGGTGTATGCCAAACCGCTCGATGCGGTTGCGCAGCAACGTCTTGGCGCGATCGCCGATCTCCCCGGGCTCCATGGCACCCAGGCGACGGATGTACCAGGTCAACCGCTGCATGCCCGCTCCCAGGGCCACGGCAAGCCCGTGACGCGTTCGACCCGCTGATCCACATAGATGGCCTTACCCCGCCCGCTGAGGGGGATAGCGTCGACGACTTGAACGGTCAGCGCGATTCGGTCCCTCAGTTTCAGGTCGAGCATCCGGCCGATCCGCTCCACGTCGCCGGGAGTGAATCCCTCGGCCGGCACCACCCGAAGCACCGCACGTCCGGGCGCCGACTGGGCAAACTGGAATTGGCGCACCTGTTGAAACGTGTCGTCGTGCATATTCAGCGCGGCCCAGGGAATTTCGTCGCCATCGGCGGTGATCAGCGCCTCCTGGAAGTGGTGGCCGCACAGATCGGTGAGAATCTTGTGTTCTCGGCCGCACAGGTGGCATCGCTCGGCGCGATAGGTCGCTTCGTCCCCGGTGCGATAGCGGATGAAGGGCACAACCGTGTTGATGAACCCCGTGCCCACGATCTGACCCCGCCGGCCGCACTCGGTGATGGGCTGGCCGTCCTCGTCGATCAGCTCGAGATAACCGTACGTCGGCCAGACGTGGTAGCCGGCGCCACCGGGGTATTCGACGGCCAGGACGACCTTCTCCGACTGCCCATAGCAGCACAGGGCGGTGCAGCCGAAAACTTCTTCCATCATCCGCCGCTGGGCGGGATAAACGTTCTCCGATTCGAGGATCACGCCCGACAGCCCCAGCGGCGCCGGCCGTCCGGTTCGCCGTAGATGGCGCGCCAAGGCCGCGGCGGTCGAGGGGTAGGCGTGGAGGTAGAAACGCTGGAGGCGGTTCATGTGGTCGAGGTAGGCGTCGAGGTCCCGTTCCGACAGGTCGAAGCTGCTGTAGATGTGTCGTCGGAGCATCGGATCGTAGCTGTAGTGCATCGTCTCCCGCCGTCCGGGCGGCACCACCTCACCTCGCAGCACGGCCAGGGGCGTTCCCAGCGTCCAGCCGATCCGCTCCCAACTGGCCAACAGATAGGCGAACTCAATGGCGGAACGGCCGGCGTCGATATAAAAGGCCAGGGGCCTGCCCCCCGTACCGGCGGTGGCGATGCGGTCGACCCACGGACGGGTCGGCGGGGTCGTGCACATGGCCCTCAGGTTGGTGCGAACGGTCTCTTTGTCGATGATCGGAACCGCGGCCAGATCTTCAGGGCAACTCAACGTCTCCGGTCGGAACCCCGCTTGACGGAACAGCTCGCGGTAGAAGACCGATCGCTTCGCCGCCAGTGTGCAGATCCGCCGCAGTTGCGCCGTCTGGTATGACCGCATCCGGTCCCGCGGCCACCATTGGGCCTCCCGCACAAAACGCAGGTACCTTCGGAAGCGCCGCCCCAACAGCCACGCCGGCGGGACCCGGCCCAACAGCGGGGTCAATCCGCGCTTGAGCCAGTACGGCGAGTGTTCCCATGCATTCTTTCGGGACCATGCACACTCCATCGTCCGCCCCCCCCATCGGCCACCTTGTGATTCACCGCGCGGATAGCTGCGCGAGGACCCCGTTCCACAGACCGACCGTCTGGCTTATCTCATAACGCCGTGCCGTCCAGCGTGCGGCCGTCGCGAATGCTTCCAGCTTGGTCGGATTCGTGAGCAGTTCCACGATCCGATCAGCCACAAGATCCGGGCGCCGTCGCGGGACCAGATAGCCGTTGACCCCATCGCTGACCAGATCGGCCAGGTCCCCCACATTCGAAACGATCGGCGTCAGGCCCGCTGTCATCGCTTCCATCAGCGCCAGCGACAGACCCTCGCTGTCGCTGGTGAGTACGAAAAGACGGCTCCTGGCCAGCCACGATGCCACGTCCTGCTGATAGCCGATGAACCGCACGCACTCGGCCAACCCCATCCGCCGACACGCACGCTGGAGGTGGGTCTGCAGAGGCCCGGACCCGACGATCACCGCCGCCAGGTCCCCCATCCGTGCACGGGCCGAGTTCAACGCATCCAGCCACACGTCGACCCGCTTGATGGGCACCAGGCGTGCGGTGAGGATGACGTCGATGTCCCGCACCGCGCCGTTGGCCTGGAATCGCGTCGGATCGATCCCCCCGGAGATGACCCGCACGTCCCCGGCCACCCCGCGCTCGCGAAAGAACGCCGCGGCGCGCGAGCCCATGGTGACGACGAGGTCGCAGGCACGGACCGCCTCGAGCAGCCGGCGTTCGACGATCGCGTCGGGCGTCTCCATCATCGAGAAATAGTTGCCCTCGCCCCACACGCCCCCATCGAGCACTTCAACCGGCCCGCCGACGCAGAAGTACATCGATCGCGCACCGATCCGTCGAGCGACCAGGATGGCCACCAAACCGTTGATCAGCAGGTGAAAGCCCCCCACCACCTCCGGCCGATGCCTTCTGGCGTAACGCGTGAACGTCACCAGCCGTGCCGGCGTCGCCCCGATCAGGCGCACCAGCCACCTCGGCGGGTACACGCCGGTCACCTTGGGCAGATCAGGCACCGGCTGCGTGGAAACCATCCAGACGCCCTGGCAGGCATTGCTGGCGGCCAATGGGCCGATGTGCGCGCGGATCCAGTTGTCCGAGTCGAATCGGCCGGTCAGCAGGATCCGCACCGGCTTGGACAGCCGGCGCCGGCGTTTAGGTCCGGCTCGACGGAGCAGGGCGGCGTACACCGCCGTGCCGCACCGGACCGCCACATGGGCAACCGCCGCCCGCAACCGCCGCAACGGGTTCAGCCGGCGCGTTCGCTCCGCAGTCTGTTCCTGTTCGTCTACCACGATGGAAACTCCAACCGTTTCCAGGGGATTGACAGGCTTGGCCGTCCCGTATGGTCAGGCGGATGGCGCCGGAGGTCGTCCACCCGCGTACCGTTCACGTACAACTCGGCCGTGTCGACCTCGGCCGCAGGCACGTAAACCGTCAGTCCTGCCGGCGGCACCGCGCCGACACGACCGTCGCCGAGACGGACATCGACACGCATTGACCATCCCGGGCGTTGGGCGGCGACCTGGACGGCACTGCGCATCGCCAGGTAGTCCAGCACCCGTCGCGTCGTGGCGATCAGCACCTTGCCGGCGTCTTGGGCAGCGCGGAGGCGCCTCAGCGCGTTGACCGACGCCGGCGGCAGCGGCTCGTCCGACGAGAGCCCTTTGCCAAGGTGGGTGTAAAGCAGGCAAACGCCTTCGCGGTCGATCAGCCGCCGAAGCACGCGGTCCGTGAGGACCTCGCCGAGGCGTCTGCCGGTCTCGCCGCAACTGACCCCGCCGGCGTGCGGATTACTGCGCATAAACTCTATCACCGCCGTGCCATCCCGAAGGTGCGCCGGACGCATGACGCGGTTGGGACCGTGCATGGCGTACTTGGGGTAGCCAAGCCGTCCGACGACGTGCTTGACGGCCTCGCGGGCGACGGTGGCGGTCGAGGCGATCGGCAGGTGTCCGCTCCATACCCCTCCCAGGCGCACCGGGACGTCCTGGCCGATGATGCTCGTGATGCGCCCCCGCCAGACGTAGCGGATGCCGTACTGCCAGGTAAGGTCCGCATGATAGGCCTCGTGACCCATCTCGTCGCCGTGCCCGGCCATGATATCGGCGCCGAAATTGGTCGGGGCAATGGCATGATCGACCCAGACGGCCAACCTGCAGCCATGGTGGACCAGTTCATCCAGTGCCACGCCCGCCTCGACCCGCGTCCAGGCCTGGTCACCGAATGAGTGGAGCGTGTCGACGTGCCCGCTGCGGATCAACGCGCGGACCATCGCACGGCCGCGGTCGTCGGTCGTCCAGTAGGCGAACTGGTCGGGCGGCATGTTGAAGTAGATCGAATTGCCCACCTCCAGTCCGACCCCATCGCCGAGGGGCGTCGGATCGGTCGTATTGCAGAATCGCACGATCCGCTCGTAACAGTGGCGGTCGGGCGTCTGATCCAGATCGCTGCAGACTGCCAGCATTGCCTTGTACGGATAGGGATAGGGCCGAACCTCCACGTTAAGCGTTTGCATGGATCGCCCCCTCGGCCACCGCCTGCCGGTAGACATCCATCGTCCGCTCGGCCACAACCGCCGGGTGGAAGCGTTGCAGGGCGATCCGCCGCCCCCGCGCCCCCATGGCCTCGCGCCGGTCAGGGCGCATGATGAGCATTTCCAACCGCCGTGCGATGTCCCGCACGTCGGTCGGATCGACCAGATAACCGGACTCGCCCTCACGGACCATATACGGCATGCCGCACCGGTTCGAGGCCACCACCGGCACGCCGGCTGCCATGGCCTCGGCGATGCCCATCGGCGCGTTTTCCTCCAGACTCGTGAGCGCATAAATGGACGCAGCGGCCAGTTCCCGGCGGATGTGCTGGGCAGGGATCGTGCCCAGCAGGTCGACCCGCCCGGCCAAGTGCGGGTCGGCCAGGCGCTCGGTGACCCTGCGAAAATAGTCCTCCCAGCGGGACCCGCCCGCCAGACGGAGACGGATGTCGTGCCCGCGTTGCACCAGCAGGGCGACCGCCTCGATCAGTGCCAGCGTGTTCTTGCGGGGGCTTATGACGGCCGTCGAGAGGATCGTGACGGGCCGTTCATGGCGGAGGATGTCGAAATACGCCTCGCCGACGGGATTGTCGATGTCATGGATGCGCCCGCGGGTCAGGTTGGTCAGCCGTCGGCGGACATAAGGGCTGATGGCAATGATGTGCGGCTGGTCGGCCCAGCCGGCGACCTCCACACGGCGCCACAGTTGGGACCGCAGCCACGCGGCCGGTGTGCCGGACACGGCCGTATCGGCGTAGATGAACCCGTGCACCGTGAACACACGCGGCACCGCCAGCCCCTTGACCATCAGCCCGTAGATATCATGGGCGTGAATGACATCCGGCGCCAGCGTCCTTAGATAATGCTTCATCTGCCGGCGTCCGCCCCCCACCGCGCCGGTCAATGTGCGGTGGCCGTGACGGGGCAGCCGGTGCATGGTGATCGGCCCATCGCTGAACACGGCCGGGGCCCGTCGTCCCGCGTCGGTGGTCACCACGTGGAGTTCGACCCCCTCGATGCCGGCCAACGCGCCGACCAGATTGACGCTGACGGCTTCGACGCCCCCGTCCGGCGTGGTCGGATCGGTCGGGTACGCCGTGACAATGGCGATTTTCATGGCTTCCCCCTACCACCAGGTGCGTCCCAGCACTGCGGCGAACACGTCACGGAACCGCGGCATGACCACCTGGGGTGTATGTGTCTTCACGTAGTAGGCCCGAGCCCGATCCGAGCATCTCCTGTAGTCGTCCGGATCGGTCGTCAACGCCTGCAGCGCCTCGATCAGCCCACCGGTGTCGCGGGCGACCCGCCCCAACCCGCCGGAGGCGATCAGGCCGTCCGGGTCGAAGGTGCTTACCACGGGCAGTCCGTGGCTCCACGCCTCCAGGAACGTGTTGGGGAATCCCTCGAAGTCGGACGTGTTGATCAACACCGCAGCGCGGCGGAAGAACGTCGCAACCTGCTCTCGCGGGACACCGCCGTACACGGTGATGTTACCGATCGTCTCGGCTCGAGCGTTGACCGCAGCGGCATACGCGCCGGATCCGGTGGGGCCCACGAGGTCGAACCGCAGATCACCGCAGGCCCGGGCGACGTCCAGCAACCGGTCGGGCCGTTTTTGCAGACAGATCCGCCCGATCCACAGCACGCGGGGCACCTGCCCGTCGAGGCTGGGAGAGGCATATTGAGCATCGGTCGGCCCCGGGCAGGGCATGGGGATGACGGTGGACAGACGGCCGAAGTTTTCCAACAGCATGCGGCGCTGCGTTTCGCTCTGGGCAATCACCGCCTCGGCGCGCTGCAACCCATAGCGGTAGAGCATCCGCTCGCGCCGCGAACGCATGGTCGGCAGTCTGCGGTCGCAGTCGGGGTCGTTGGCGACGGAGTAGACGAATTTCCGCCGGTGGCGACGGCACCACAGGGCGACCTGTCCGGTGACGTATTCGCCGCAGTTGTGATAGTACAGATCCGCGTCGGCCCGGCGCAGGGCCGACAGCAGGCTCGTCCAACGCGGGTGAAGAAACCGCACGCCCACAAATCCCTCGTTGCGCCGGCACGTGCGGAGGATTTTGATGCCATCGAGGTCGACGGCGCCCCCCAGCGGGTCGTCCCAAGTGACGACGGACACCGCACAGCCGGTCGCGGCGAACCAGCGAGCCATCAGCGACACCTGCCGTTCCACGCCGCCGATGTGGCCGCCGGAGACCCCAAGCAGTTCGCCGAGGGCATCGTGGGCGACGAAACACAACTTCGGTGGGGTGTCATGGGTCATCAGTCCGCTTCCCCTCTTTCGGTTGCCGAAGCGCGCCAGCGAATCGACCCCAGCCAGGTCAGACCGGGCGCTGTCCGAATGGGCCGTCCCTGCGCGACGGCCGTCAGAGCCGACAGGCCACCCATCATTACGGCGTAGCTGGCGGTGATCGCCAGCCCCCCCAGCACCAGTCCGCCGTAGCCCATCTGCGGATCCCGCGGCCAGAGAACCCAGTGCCACAGGGCCCAGACAGCCACGGCGACGGCGATTGAGACAGCGACGGGATAGGCGTAGTCCACCACCGCCATGCCCACCACCCGCGCCACGTAGACAGGCTCAGCCAAGGTGCGAACACAGGCTACTGCCACCAGCGCGCCGGCCGCCACGCCAACCGTGCCGGCGTGAACGGCCAGCAGGATACTCAATACCAGGTTTATCGCGGCTTCGACGATCATGATCACTGCGAAGATCCGGTGGCGGTTCATCGCATAGAGCACCGAGTCGCCCGGCACCTGGGCCAGGGTCAGCACACCGTTGACCGTCAGCAGGGCCAGGACCGCCGAGGCGGTCTGCATCTCGTCGGGGGTGAAGCGTGTGCCCACCCACAGATCGAGGAAGCGCGGCCCCAGCACCAGCAGGGACAGACCCACAGCGCAACTGAGCATCGTGGAGACCCATAGCCCCTTGACCATCAGCGATCGCAAACGTCCCATGTCGTCCAGCCCGTCCAGGCCCGCGAAACGCGGGTGCAGCACCCCCATCCCCGCGTGGATCAGATTGGCGAAGTACCTTATCAGCAGCGCGGCCACCGCATAGGTCGCCACCGCTTCCAGGCTGACGAACCGCGCCACGATGAGCGGCGCCACCTGGAGCTGCAGCATGCCGGCCGCCACGATCACCGTCATGGTCAGCCCGTAGCCCAGCAGTTTCCACAGTCGGCCCCATCGCACGCAGCGGGGCCATAGCTGCACGTAGGGCGTCAGGCGTCGGATCAGGACCAGGTGCAGGACAAATCCCGCGCCGTCGGCGCTGAGGTGCGAGATCGCCACCCCCGCCAGTCCCCACCCGGCGCGGAGGGTCCCCACCGTCAGCAGGGCCCGCAGGACCGTGATGCCGATCATGACGATATTACGTGGCACGAACAGTTCGTGGGCGGCGATCGTCGCGCGATGCACCTGGCCGATCAGGTTGACCGTCGCGGCCAAACCCAGCAGGATCATGACGCGGCGGAAGTCGTCGACCATGGCCGGCCGGACGCGGAAGAAACGCGCCAGCGGCCCGGAAGCGAAGACCGACACCGCCAGGATCAAGACACCCGCGCCCATGAACAACGTGATCGCCGTGGCGATTGTCTCGTTCAGGGCGTCATGGTCGTCCCGAGCCGCATAGCGCGCCACATACCGGCGAACCGCCGACGAGACGCCCAGATCGAGCAGCCCGTAGTAGCCGATGATCGAGCCGACCACCGACCAGATGCCGTACCCGCTCTTGCCCAGGTGCGCGATGACGAAGGGGGTCAACAGGAACCCTGTCACCACCATCACGGCGAATCCCGCCCAACTGCTCAGAGCGTTGACCACCAGCGACGGGCGCAGCGGGCCGGCTGTCGTGATGCGGCCGGGTTCCAGCCTGTCTGGCTGTTGACTCATTTGACTCCCCTGGTGGGCCGCTCTTGATCGCCGTAGCCCAGTCGGCGGTTCAGTTGCCCGGCGACCCTGTCGAAGGCCGCCAGGTGCTCGACCGTCAAGACCGATCGCCATCGCAGGTCGGCGGCGATGGTCGTATCGGTATCGAGGCGCATCCCATTGCCGATGACGTGGCCGGCGGCCTGACGAAACTCCTCGATGGCGTGGGTCTCGGCCGGATCCAGCGCCAGGAAACGGCACAGACGCCGCCGCTGACCCTCCGGGTCCGCGCACAACTCCTCGTAGCGCAAGTCGATCCAACGGTCCGCCGGCAGCGTCGCCAGCACATGCAAGGCCTCCTCATTACTTCGCCGCCATTGCCGGGCGGCCCGCGCCGTGGATCGCCATTCGTCCGCTCGGGTTCCGCCGGCGCCGCCCTGCCGACGGGCCGAGTCGGCCGCGTCGGCATAGCGATCCGGACGCATGGTCGCCAACGCCACGCCTCGCCCGTCGCGAACGAGGAGGATCACCTTGACGTTCAACGCGGGGTTGCGCAGCAGGTACTTCAAGCGCAGGGCGGTCTTGGAGGAGTCCGCCACAATCTGCGAGCCGGTCAATTCGCACAATACCTCGGCCAGCAGGGCGTTGCGTCGCTGGACGACCGGCCCAAAGCGGCGCCAGGCGCTGCTGAGGTTCAGCGCGGCATCGCGACACCGCTCGGCGAAAGGCCCTCGATGGAGCGGCCGACAAAGCTGCCGGACGTAGCGGCCGCCGACGGTGCCAAAGTCGGTGCCCGCATCAGCGATCTCGAACGCGACACCCCGCCCCGCCATTGCCTCCCGCACGCTCGCCCAGAAGGTGCACCGGCGAATCCACGCCCCGCAGGAGCAACGGTAGCGGTCCGGGTCGCCAAGGCAGGTTGCCGCCATCTCGCCCACCGTGCAGACCTGTCGGTGCGTCGCCAGCAGCATCGCCAGCAAGGTTGAGCCTGAATGGCTGGCTGCCAGGATGTAGGCCAGGTCGGTCATGCCGCCACCCTCGCCAGCGGGATACGGGCGCGCTGGCGTTCCACCCACACACGGATCATCAGGCAGATCACCACCCACATGCCGACGGTGCTGATCTTGGGATAGAAGTGCTGACTGCCTATCCCCGCCACCAGTTGGGTGACCACCAGGGCGAAAGACGCCCCCCCGACCATTGCGGCCCAGGGATTGGTGCGGTCGCGGAACAGGATCGTTGAGCGCCAGATGATCCAGCCGAACAGGATGACCACGGGGATCAGGCCTACCAGACCGTTGTCGAAGAGCCACTCCAGGTAGAGGTTGTGCGGGTGCGGGAAGGCCCCGGCCTCCCCGTAGAGGCGCCATAGCTCGTCGCGAAGACCCGTCCGCAGCATCGCCAGACGGCCGTGGCCGACAACCGGCGCCTCGCCGATCCGTTCGATGACGTGCGGCCAGATGATGACCCGCCCCGAGGTCATCATATACTCGTCGAAGGTCACATTGCCCATCGGGTCGATCTCACTGAACATCCCGGCTGTCGCGCGATCGACTACCGCGGGGAACACCACCATCACCACCAGCGGCACGACGGGCGCCAGCAGCAGCCACTTGCGCCATCGAAGCAGGCACATCAGCAGGCCCGTCGTGATGAAGGCCAAATAGCCCGCCCGCCCTCCGGTGAGCAGTTGACCGTAGAACGCGATCAGCCCTGCCCCGACGAGCACGGCGAGGTGAAGCTTGCGGCGGGCGAGGATCGTCATCGCCATCAAGACCCAGAAGCTGCCCCCCAACACCGTGGACATGTCCGGCACGCTATAGCCGAGCGTGGAACACACCTTCAGGCGAATACGGTGAATCTGCGGCCCGCCGGTCGTCGCCGCCCGGGGCGGCATGCGACGGACCAGCACGCCGCCCAGCAGCATGTACAGCACCGCCACCGACACCAGCGCCCGAACGAGCCGTCGGCGCGTACGACACCCGTCAAAGAGGATGATCCCCGGCACGACCCATTTGAACGTGTTGATCAACTGGTCGCTGACCAGCGACAGTGTCGACGCCCCTTCCAGGTGGGACCGATCGATCATCATACGAATGGTGCTGATCAGGATCACCGCCAGGAACGCCCCGCCGGCAAGCATCACCGCTCGCGGCATATCCCAGCGCAACCCTTCGCTGCCGCGGTTGACGATCCAGGCCATGAAGACGTTCACCAACAGCAGGTTCCACGGGTTGAGCCCCTGGACGCCCGCGACGTTGGTGGGCATGCTGGGGTGCGTCAACACACCCACCATGATCACCAGTCCGCAACAGGCGACGAACCAGTTGCGCCACGCGTAAACGCTGAGCCCCCCCACAACCAGGAACACCGCGATGCCACGCAGCCCTATCCCCCCCATGGCCTCACTCCACCCCTTCCGGCGCCTCAGCGCCGCCGAAGTGCTCGATCCGCCGCGGCGTCCACGCATAGAGGATCCAGGCCATGTGGTACGGGCGACTCTCGTAGTCGATCACCCCCGGCGGCAGCAGCACATCCAGCCCCGGCGCCCGCAGACGCGGGTGCAAACGGCTGGCGGCAGCCTGGAGCCCCCGCGCAAGCTTGACCGGCTCGCGCCGCGCAACTTTGCGCCAAATGATGCCCTCATCGTCGTCGATCAGTTTCTCGGAAGTCTCGGGTGGATCGACCAGCCAGTGCAGCCCTCGAGCGATCGCCTCATCGTGGCGGGGGCCCCCCCCCCCCGCCCCAACCAACAAGGGCACCCGGGCCACCCCCCCCCGGGGGGCCCCGCGGGAAGGGGAACGCGTCCGGGGG
>CAZHRW010000277.1:0-9468 GCA_964535025.1 uncultured Planctomycetales bacterium | reverse complement strand
ATCGACGCCTTGCGAACTCCCTGTGAACCGCCGTGTACGGACCCGTACGCACGGTGGTGTGGGAGGTGGGGGTGAGCAATCACCCCCGCCTACCCGATCAGGCAAGACTTGCGCGACGTCAACCTCGGCCCGTCCCGTCTGGCGGCCGCGGCCGTCCCGCTGGTGAACGGTGCCCCGTGTGCCAGAATCTGCCACACAGTGCCCGCCCCGGTCGCTGGTTGGTGCAAGCGCTGGTGCGAGCGTCGCCGTCGCCAGCGGCAGCGACGGCATGGCCATCTCGGCCGCCTCGGCCACGTCCAGCGACTCCTCGTCCGTGTAGACGTCGTCCGTCAGCGCGCGACTGGAATGCCGCATGGTCGCCTGGGTTTTGCGGCCCGCCACGCCCGCCATCTGCATCCACGTGCAGAAGGTGTGGCGCAGCGAGCGGACGTCGATGGTCCGCTCCCGGGCATCGGTCTTCGCGATCCCCGCCAGCTGCAGATCACGGTTGAGGATCTTCACCAACGCCGTCGGCACGTTCAGCAGTTTCTCCTCCGGCGGTAGCGCCAGCGGAATTGACGTCTCCGCCTCGCGCGCCGTTTGCCGCGCCAGTTCTAACCGGTCGGCGACCCACTCCCGCAGATCGGCGGCCAGCTCTGTCGTCAATGGAATGAGCCTGCTGGACGCGGCGGCGCACCTGCTGAGCCTGGGCACCGGCGACCCGATGCGATGCAAGGACATTGTCGACCTCGCGGTCGCGCGTGGCCTGTGGGCATCCCGCAACGGTGGCACGACGCCCGCCAACAGCCTCCACGCCGCCATGTCGCGCGAGATTAAGACGAAATGCGAGGCAAGCCGGTTCGTGAAGGCCGAGCGCGGCAAGTTCGCCCTGGCCAGCAAGGCCTGATCTACACTCGCACCACCTCTCGGCCCCGCCATCCGGCGTGGTTCTCTTCGGCCTGACCGTGCCACTCCATCCGAGCACCCACCATAGAGCGCCAAGAATGCCGCTTCGATCTATTGGCGCTCTTGGCGTTCTATGGGTAGCGAGGCCGAAAAACCGGACACCTGAAACAAAGTCTGCCTATGGGTGCGGGTGGTTCCGCTGGCGTCACCTGAAGCGATCTTTTCCAAGTACCTATTCAACGGGAAAAGCCGCGAGTGACGGAGGCATCAGAACTGCCACGGTCCTGGGGCCTGCCAGTGATTGGGCGGTGGTTGGTCGGCGGGGAGATGGGCCAGAACCGGCCCGAGGAATTCGGCCACGCCCATGACGACTTCGGCGAATTCGTCGGGCACACCTTCCGGCCTCGACCGGCGCATGAATGCCTTCCATTGTGCCTGCTTGTCCTCGCGCTGAGCGAATTCACCGCTGAACGCTGTGGGATTGGCCGGAACGGACGTGTCGCGGCGCTCGAAGGTGCCTGCGATGGCTTGGGCCAACACCGGTCCGTCGAAGTCGAAGTGTCGCGAGAGATACCAGAGGTCGGCGAAGTCTTTCATGCGGCTGTTGAGGACATCGCGAGCGACCATTGCGTGGAGCTTCTCAGCAATCGAGGATTCTGGGCGGTATCCCGTCATGGACAGCGCGGGGAAGTCCAGTAGCCCGGGAAGCTTCAGGCGCTGAGGCTTTGGCAGGGGCGAATCGCTGAAGCCGATATCGATTTGAATGGCTATGCGAGCGTTGTCCATGCGGCCAACCAGTCTGACACGCATGCCGTTGTACTCGGCGTCCTCGGTGATCGGCGCGGCCGTGATGCTATCCGGATCGAAAACCAAGCCATCGTTCGGTACGTCCTGCTCGACTACGGCCTGGAATACCTTCACCAGGTTCTCCGCGTCGTTGCTCGTGCTCCCAAGCAAGTCGATGTCCATGGTCGGGCGGTACATCTGCTTGCCGCCGGTCCACGCCAGGAAGGCCAATGCACCTTTCAGCGTAAACTGATCCGCGAACGGAGAGACGCTCAAGCGGTAGAGGAAACGCTGCATCGCGAAACGCTGTTGGAGGTCGTTGAAGCGGAACCCCTTCTCCCTCGATACCTTGAGCAGCCGGTCGTGGACGGAACGGGCCATATTATTGATGGCATCGCTCAAAGCATGGCCTCCAGGTATGGGGACATGATGTTCTGCACCCGGCAAATCCGCGCGTACTCGAGTAGTTCGCTGACCGGGGTTCGCTTGCGCTCGCGGCAGAATCGCAGCGCCTCGATGGCAACGTCTTGCCCGACCTTGTTGCGGTACTTGAAACAGTCGGCCACGGTCTTGGCCGGGTTGTAGATGCGGACCTGCACCCCGTCGATCTCGTGGATTTCGATCCCCGATGAATACGCCTTACCGCTGAACCAATACGGCTGGATCGGCGGGTAGTCGATCTTCGGGGGATGCCTGTGGGCCGGGATGGCGAGGTCGACAGCGCGCGGGATCTGCGTGGTGATATCGTGGAACGCCAGCGCGGAGATAAGGCAGATCACCCCTTTCGGGGCGGCCTTGGCGACAACGGTCAGATCGGGCTCGGACATCTGGTCCAGCTCGGCCAGTCGGTAGCAGCCCCGGCGCAGCGTCTGGAGGTCGCCCGCGTCGCGCATGGCATAGAGCACGCGCGGCTGGATGCCCTCGCGAATGGCCTCTGCGGTGCGGAGCATGCCGCCATGGCGGCGGAAGATGCCCTTGGCCTTGTCGATCTGTTCTGGCGTCAGCTTCATGGTGAATAGTCTCTGCGTTACTTATCGGCAACTAACGCAGTTTCTATTCAATAGCTTCTGTCGGCCTGTGTCAAGGGAATCACCGTTGGGCGCACTAAGAAAGGATACGCCGCTTCGCTTTCTTAGTGGCCGTGGCTAAGAAAGCGGGCTTGTTTGCTGCGAAACCAGCAATCTGGCGATGGCGGCCCGGTCTGTGGGCGGCAGGGCGGTCCAAGCATCTGTTCAGATTGCCTTGAAACCTGAGAACATCCCGGGGTCGTCCTTGAAACGACGAGCGAGTTCGATGAACTGAGCTCCGTCGCCAGACAAGAAGTCCCCTGCGAATCGCTCGAGGTCCGCCTTCAATCTCGTAAAGCCATTGAGCGTCTTGTCCAGGGCAGATCGCATGAATTCGCTTTGGCCTGACACCCCAAGGAGCTTCATGTACGTGTTGTGAGCAAGCTCTGTGTCGCCAATCCGGTACAGGACGATCCCCAGCCCCCAGCGATAGTGGAGTTCGAGCACCCGATCATTCCGGCGGTAACGGCCAGAGGCGAAGTGTCCGCCCGATCCCTTCCCCGTCGCACCAGGCTCGAACACGAACCCATGTGGACATAGCACCGGATCGAGAATCTTTGCACCATCGGCAAGTTGCTTGGCTGGATCGAAAATCATGGCTCAATCTCGTTCTGAGCGATTCTACCAAGCGTCACCAGGTATGTCTTCATGCTGCTGGCTGATAAGCAACCGCGCAATCGATACGCGGTCGGTGGGCGGCAGGCTGGCGATGACTTCGCGGCGCTGGGGGCCGGGCAGATCGGCCAGCAAGTCGGCCAGAACGGCGAGTTTCGCGTCGCTGGTGCAAGCAGTGGTGCGAGCGCCGTTTGGCGGGGTCGTAAGTGGCGTCTCTGCGTGGGTTACGACGGGCGTATCGCTGCTCGACACGCAGGAGGTCACTGGTTCAAGTCCAGTACGGCCCAGTGCCCCCGTCAATGGGCGAAAAGAGAGACGGACGCCACAGGCGTCCGTTTTTCTTTGGGGGCGGCGGACGGGGGATGATGGCGACGCCGCGGTCGCGTCGGTCCATCCTTGCCCCGAACGCGACGACATCGGCAGCAGCAGCGGGCAGATGTGGCCGGGGCGGAAACGATCCTTTCGAGGGTAAGCCATCCGGATTCTCAGCAATGGGCTCAACGCGTCAAGGGCCTGCTCATCCATACCGACCCAGCGCCCGCCATTGCCTAACAGGTGCCCGTGACAGGTCTGGTCGCACCTGGCGAAAGAGCTGGCCTCTCTTTTGCACGGATCAACGATGGCCGCGGCGCGGCACCACGAGGGTCGCGGGGTTACCGGGGGAGTCGGATTCCGATCGGGCGGGCGGTCACGGCGTCTGATCGACGAGCCACGCCTGCGCGGCGGTCCAGTCGCGGACGTTGACGCCGCGGTCGACGGCGGTGGGGTAGACGCCGACGAGGACGACGGGGATGTCGTCGTGTCGGGCGGCGTCGGCGAGGGCGGCGTCGGTGGTGACGAGTGTGACGGGATGGCGGAGGTACTGCTGCGTGAAGCGGAGCGTCTCGAGCATGGCGTCGATGTCGGCGGGCCGCTGCCAGGTGTCGGCCGCGGCGAGCACCGCACCGGGCGGGGCGGCCCGGAGGGTTTCGCGGCAGGCGTCGTAGGTCTCCAGCGGCACGGGCGCCAAGTAGGCCACCGGCCGCACCTCGGCGAGGCGGGCCAGCCAAAGGCTCCCCGGCTCGGCCGCGAGGTGGAATGTCCCCGCCGCCGGGGCGCCCGGGGCATGTGGATCGGACCGGTCGTCATGCGGCCCGGTCAGGATCGCCCGCGTATCCACGGCGACCAGGGGGGTGTTCGGTGGATAGAGGAACACCGACGCGCCGCCCCAGCCGGGGGCGTAGGCGCTGTAGGGGTTGGCGACGGCGTGGAAGCGCAGCCGTCCGGGCGGGACATTTTCGCCCAGGGGGAAGTAGGCGGTCTGGGACTTGCGGCTGATGTACAGCTCGCTGAGGCGCCCGCGGGAATCCCGCCAATAGTAGCCGGGGATGGTCTGGCCAAGCGGCGGACGACTGATCACCGGCAGGCGGGCGTAGCGGTCCACGCGCGCGGCGGCATCGGCCAAGACGACCCGCGCCCGCCCGGCGCGGAACGTCGGTTCCAGGGCGCTCAGCTCGGCGGTCACCGCGAGCAGCCCGCCGGCCGCGGCGACGCCCAGCAGGCACCAGCGGGCGAGACGGCCTACGGCTTCGCGGGTGTCGTGGTCCATGGGTCGGCCTGTGCGGCAGCGCCGGCGGGCACGATCGACAGCCCGAAGCACCGCATGTTGGGGAAGCGCTGGTGGAGGATTTCGGCGATCGCCGGCCCGTCGGACGGCTCGCGGAGGACGAGCTGGGCCGTCCCGTCGCCCTGGCTACCGACGCCCTTGCCCCCGTGGATGTGCGGCCGGATCGCCTCCAGCGTGAGCACCTCGTGCAGCAGGGGGCTGGCCAGCTCCTGCGGGCTGTGGGGCGCCACCTGCCGGTCGAACAGCGCCTGGGCCTCGGTCATGCACGCGCCTAGGGCCGGGGCATCGCCGGCCGACAGGGCGCGGTAGGCGCGGCGGACCATGCGCTCGTTAGCCGCGCCGAGGGCATCCTGGAGGGTGGGACTGTCGGGGTAGGCCTGGCGGAGGTCGGCCAGGATGCGGATCGTGTCTTTCCGCCCGGCCAGGTCGACCAGCAGCATGCTGACGGGGGCGGAGGGGAAGACCGGCTCGACGCGGATCTGGTCGTCGGCGCCGAAGGTCAGCAGCACGGGCGTCTTGCCGAAGAAGCACGCCTGGTCCATCCGCCCGCAGCGCGAGCCGGTGCGGCGTTCGCCGAGATAGGCCAGTTCCATGATCTCGTGGGGGAACAGGCCCAGGTCGTACACGCGGTCGAACGCCGAGGCCACCAGGACGCACACCGCCGCGGAGCTGGAGACGCCCTTCTTGAGCGGCAGGTCCATGCGGTGGATCCGCAGGTCCAGCCCGCCGACGTCGAAGCGCTCCTTGACCACGTAGGCCACGCCCGCGCAGTAGCGGAAGAACTCGCCGAGGTCCTCGGCGGCCTCCAGCAGGGCGGCGCTGTCCCACGCCGCACGCATCCCACGGTGGCGGGAGGGCGGCGCGGTGTCGTCGGTGGGCAGTGCGGTGTCGATGCGGAAGTCGTCGGCCGGCGCCGCCGTCGCACGGAGGCCCTGGTCGGTGCCGATGACCAGGCAGTAGCCCTTGGCGATGCCGAACTGGGCGGCCCAGTCGCTGTGTTCGCCGAACAGGCACAGGCGGCCGGGGACGAACAGCTCGACGCGACCGTCGGGTCGGCCCGCGGTCACGCCCGTCATGGCCGCGCCCCCGGCATCAGGTGTGGGCTCAGTTCCAGCTCCTGCGGCGCGTTGCGGAAGGGGCAGTAGAGCGGGTCGGCCAGGAGCATCAGCCGCCAACTGGCCAGGGGCGTCGTCCGCCAGTAGGCCTCGGCCACGGTCAATTTGCCGGTCAGCAGCAGGGCGTAGAAGTCCGCCGACGAGGGGAACGCCGTCACGTTCGTCTCATCGGCGGCGCCCATCGTGGCCACGACGCCCGAGGCAAGCAGGCGGGGCACCCAGCGCCGGCTGTCGCCGTCGCGCAGATCGAGCGCCTCGGTCGCGGCGACGTGGAAGCCGATCGCCCCGGTCTGCCAGTCGAACGCGTCGATGTACTTGTTCGGGCTGTGCCAGCCCACGTACAGGGCGGCCTGGGGGCACTCGTCGGGCCCGAAGGGCATCACGGACAGATCGGCCTTGACGGGCACGGTCGAGTAGGTGTGCAGCGAATGGGCCAGTTCCATCATGTCCTTCTGGTAGGCCCGCGACGGGGCCACCGGGCCGGCGAGGTCCACGTAGCACGTTCCGCTGAGCCCCGTGTCCTCGGCGGCCAGGCCGTCGAGGACCATTCGCATCACGGTCGCCGCCGACGGGCCGTCGAGCCGCGACACCATCAGGACCCGCCCGTACTGCCGCTCGATCCGGGCCCGTTTGGACGCGTGACGCCACATCAGGTAGTTGGGCAGGTGCTCTTCCCGCACGTACTCGTCCCAGAACAGCAGGCTCAGTTCGCTGTCGACGGCGGCGCGGCTGTCGGTGGGGCGATCGGCGATGCGGGCGCGATGGTCGGTGAGTGTCCCGTAGATGCCCACCGCGCCGTTGGTGATCCTCAGGTGCCGCTCGACCTCCGCGAAGATCCGCGGGTCGGGGTTGGGGATCTTCATCAGTCGCACGGCCTCGTCCCTGGCTTTGCTGATCCGCCGGGCGTAGTCGGCGGGGACGGTCAGGACGTCGGGGCCGACGACCTTGACGGCGGCGGGCCAGCCGACCTGCCCGAACGTGTCGAGGTACAGCCCCACCAGTTGCCGCCCCGCGACGGCGCGGCGGGCGGGGTCGTCGAAGCGGTTGAGCTGGCCGGCCTTTTCCCGGTAGGTCAGGCTGAAGCGCCGGACCAGTTCATCCATGCGGTCCGCTTGCGACGGGGGCTCCGGCAGGT
Organism: uncultured Planctomycetales bacterium; assembly: GCA_964535025.1. Lineage (GTDB taxonomy): Bacteria > Planctomycetota > Phycisphaerae > SM23-33 > FEN-1343 > JAAYZK01. The sequence continues at coordinate 2,259 of CAZHRW010000277.1, read as the reverse complement.
CGGCGAAGAGCGTCGAGAGGTCCTCGGGATCGGCCTCGTCGGCGGCCGTGCCGGGGGGGAGGTCGGTTCCGATCCGTTCCAGCAGCAGGATATTGCGGGCGACCCGCCGGCGGGCCCGCTGGGCGGCCTCGCCGCACCAGGCGATGATCGCCTCGATCTGCTCGGGCGGCTGGTCGGCCGCCAGCCGGTAGGGCACGCCGCGGACCGTCAGCAGGCAGCGGACGCGATCGGCCAGGCCTCGCTCGGCGATCGCCTCGCGGAGCGGCCGGCGCAGCTTCGTCTCGAAGGCCTCCGCCGAGATCGTCGCGTCGGTCGGCAGGTCCAGCGCGACGAGGTGGGTCTCGGGGACCCCGCGCTTGGCGCAGTAGAACCGCCCCAGGGCGACCGACTCGGCCTCGGCGCTGTTGACCACGACGACGACCTCGGCCGGCTCCAGGGCCGCCGCCGAGGCGGCGACGAACGCCAGGACCGACACGACCACTGCGGACCGTCTGCCCATGTTGTCCCTCGAGACCACGAAAGCAAAGTATAGATGGCATCGTCAAGCGACTTGGGCCATTATAACGGCTCGGGCAACAGACGTAAGGCTGTTTCGCGCTGCAAAGGAGCTTCCAGTGCCGGTGCCGTCGGGAACCAACGCCGCCCACCTCAGGACCCTCGGCCGCGGGGCGCTGCTGCTGACGGTCGTCCTGGCTCCGGTGACGCTCATGTGGCCGAGCATCGAGGGATGGACCGCCCTGGGCGTGGCGCTGGCGGCGCTGCTGGGGCTGTGGCTGATCGACCGCTCGCTGACCGAAAACACCCGCGTGCCGGGCCACTGGATGCACCTGGCGCTGATGAGCCTGTGGCTGCTGGGCACCGTCCACATGTTCAGCGACGGCATGACCCCGGCGACGACGCGGCCCCGGCCGCTGGCCGGGCAGTTCGAGGCGTCGCTGGTCACCCAGGCGGGGCTGATCGCCGTGGTGGTGCTCCTGGCGCAGGACTGGCTGGCCGGCGGGGCGGCGCCGGCGATCGTCACCACCGCCGCCGGCCTGGCCGCCGTCGCCGCGGCGCTGCTGGGCCTGCTGATCGGCACCCGCAGCGACAGCGACCTGATGCTCGCGATGATGGGCTGGACCGGGGCGGCGATGATCTGCCTGCCCCTGGCCGCCCGCCGCCAGACCGCCGGCGAACCGCTGCTGCGCCGCGTCGAGCGGCGGGGACGGCTTGGCGTGGCCGTGATCGCCGCGGCGGCCCTGTCGGTGCTGTATCCGCCGAGTGTCGTCCTGGTGATGGCTGCCGCCGCGGCGACGCTGCTGATCGCGTCGGCGCTGATCGGCCGCGGGGCGGTCCGCTATCTCGCCGTCGCCCTGTTGGCCGGCGGCCTGGCCGCGGCCGGCGCCCGCGACCTGGGCTGGCTGCCCATGCCCGCCTGGCCCCGCGGCGTCGCCGGCTGGGTCGGGCACGGCGGCGAAGCCCTCTCCGACGTAACCCCCTGGACCAGCAGCCTGGCCCTCCTGAACGGGACCGTCGGCGCCGGCGGCGTCGCCTGGCTGGCCGCGTGCCTGCTGATCGGCCTGGCGCTGGCCATGCGCACGGCGATCCGCGATGGCCGCCACGGCCGCGCCCTGCTCGGCGGGCTGACGCTGGTGCTCGTCACGACCGCGTGGCTGGCGCCGGGCGGACTGTTCAGCCCCGGCATCAACGTCCTGTTCGCCGCCCTGTGGGCCCTCGGCCCGGCCGCCCTCGGCCGTCGCTCGCCGCAGCGACGCGGCTGGCGGGTGGTCGCGGTTGCCGGGGCCCTCAGCATCGTCCTGGCGCTGGTCGGGCGGATGGGCCTGTTGTCGTGGATGGCATTTTCCCTGGGCGGCAGCGACACGCTTCTCCACCTGTTCGTCGGCTGGCTCGTAGCGCAGATGCTCCTGTGGCTGCTGTCGGGTCGTCCTCTGGCGATCCCGATCGGCGTCGGCCTCAGCGTCCTGGCGGCTGCCGCCGGCGAGGTGCTCCAGGCGGTGCTGTCGACCCGCTCGGCGCAGTGGCGGGATTTCATCGGCCACCTCGTCGGGACCGCCCTGGCGGCGATGCTCTACCTCCTTGCCCGCCTGAGCCTCTGGAGCGAGTCGCGCGGCTCGGTGTAGGGGGGCGCGGGTCGGGAAAGTTTTTTCACGGTGTGAACAGGATGCCACTTTTGAAGGCACCTTGAAAAACTCAAGTCTTGGCCTGAACAGGACTTCGAATTTCGGAGTTGCAATACCGAGATACCTCGCGTTTGTTAAG
>CAZHRW010000276.1:0-2861 GCA_964535025.1 uncultured Planctomycetales bacterium | reverse complement strand
GCGCGGGCAGTCCTTCGGGCGTGGACCTGCTGATCGCGTGCGGCCTGGCGGCGGGGGTGATGCTGGGGGTGGCGTGGGTGCTGTACCACGTGGCGATCGCCGCGCTGCTGGGCCTGTGTGCCGCGGTGATCGCGGTCCTCGTCGCCGGCGCGATGGGCCTGCCGCTGCGGCCCCACGGGCTCATCGCCGGTGCGGCGGCGGGGCTGGGGGTGGGGCTGCCGGCCTTTTTCCTCGCCCGGCCGGTCGTCGTGGGGCTGTCGGCGGTCTGGGGCGCCGTCGGCGTCGTCGCCAGTGCCGCCGTCGTCATCGCCGAAGGCCCCGACGCCCTTCTCGCCTGGGCGACCGATCCCACCCATCGCGGCCAGGCCGCCGCGGCCCTCCTGCTGCCGGTCGTCGTCCTGACCGGCCTCGGCGCCCATCTCCAGTTCCGCGGCCTCCGCGGCGGCGATATCGAGGTCAAGGTCGAGGCGCCGAAAAAAAGCGACTAACGGCGAATATCGCCCGTTCCATCCCCGCCGCCTCGGCCATTCGCGTACGCACCTTAAGCAATATTCTCCGGGCCGATCCGCCGCCCGCGCCGTCGCCGCGCCGGCGTAACTGCTTGGGCCGCAACGGCCCCAAGGCTCCGACGCCCTCTAGGGCTCCGGTGGTATTTTCCCGCCCGTTTTAGGGTGGTGACCCTATGCAGCCTTTCGCTTAGGGCGGCCGACCTAGGTTACGCGAGACGCCACGCGGTGTGGCGCAGCAGCTTGGGCACGAGTCATCCGGACGGGTAAGAAAGGAGCACGCGGCAGGATCCGAACCCGGCGCGGGTGCCCGGCGTGACTGGGCACGATGGGAGTTGACGGGACGTTCAACTCGGTGAAATGCTTCCAGACTGGCAGTGACAGGCGATGATGTGGAAGATCGGTTTCGCGGTGGAACTCGCCGGCCTCTTCTTCACTGCCCCATGCACGACTGACCCACAGGTTGTTGCAGCGCTATTGGGCACACAGACACACCTCGCCGGGATCAGCGCGTCGCGCCCCGGCCGGCGGCGGCACCCTAGACCAGGCCGTCGCCAACGCCCGCGTCGTCGGACGAGGCGGGCGGCCGTCGCCCTCTCACGGATGAGGGGGACAGACATTCTTAAGACTTTCCCGCCCGGCCGGCGGGGTCGACGCCCCGGACCGGGACGTGATTGAAACGATCACGGAGGATGGACGATGTCAAGAATCTATACGAACACCAATTCGATCGCCGCCCAGACGTCCCTGCGGGCCAACCAGATGGACCTGAACACCCGCCTGGCCCGTCTGTCCAGCGGCCTGCGGATCAAGGCGGGCAAGGACGACCCCGCCGGGCTGATCGCCAGCGAGACCCTCCGCAGCGAGATGGCCGGCATCGAGCAGGCCATCAGTAACTCCCAACGCGCCGGCTCGGTCATCTCCACCGCCGAAGGAGCGCTCAACGAGGTCAACGCCTTGCTGCTGGACATCAAGTCGCTGATCAACAACTCCGCCAACGAAGGCGGCCTGGCGCCCGAGGAGATCGAGGCCAACCAGGACCAGATCGACTCGGCCATCGGCTCGATCGACCGCATCGCCAACTCGACCCAGTTCGAGGGCGTCAAGCTGCTCGACGGGAACATGGGCTTTACCACCGAAGACGTCGACGACAGCGAGATCGCCGACCTGAGGATCAACGAGGTCCGCTTCGGCACCGCCTCCAGCGTCACCGCGACCATCGAGACCCAGACCGCCGCCGAGACCGGCCAGCTGCTGTGGTCGGCGGACGGAGCGTCCGACACGCTTTCGCAGGACACCACCATCGAGGTCAAGGGCAACAAGGGTGTCGAGGTCTTCAGCTTCGGCGCCGGGACCGCCATGACCTCCATGGCCGCCGCGATCAACCAGGCCACCGACGTCACCGGCGTCGCCGCCGCCGTCAGCAGCGACATCCGCGGCAACGGCGTGGACGGCCTGGTGTTCACCAGCAGCGACTACGGCGCCAAGCAGTTCGTCAGCGTCGAAGAGGTCAGCGACGGCACCAGCTTCGAGGCCAACCTGCTCGACATCGACGACAACGCGGCCACCCGCGACGCCGGCGTCGACGCGGTCGTCACCGTCAACGGCGTCACCGCCGTCGCCGAGGGGCTCGACATCAAGGTCGGCGGGCCCAACCTGTGGTTCGAGGCCAGGCTCGACGCGGATAACATGAACGAAGCCGACGACACCACCACCTTCACCGTCACCGGCGGCGGCGCCAAGTTCCAGCTCGGCCAGGATGTCAACGCCCAGCAGCAGTCCATCGTCGGCATCCAGTCGGTGGCCTCCCACCGCCTGGGCAATGCCTCCGAGGGCTATCTGCGCGACATCATCACCGGCGGCGCCGACAGCATCCTCGGCGCGAACTACCAGGACGCCGACGAGATCGTCGATGTCGCCATCGCCCAGGTCGCCGGCCTCCGCGGACGACTCGGGGCGTTCCAGAAGAATACGCTCGAATCGACGATGAACAGCCTCAACGTGGCGCTGGAGAACGTCACCGCCAGCGAATCGGCCATCCGCGACGCCGACTTCGCCAAGGAGACCGCCGCCCTGACCCGCAGTCAGATCCTCACCCAGGCCGGCACCAGCGTTCTGTCCATCGCCAATTCGTCGCCGCAAAATGTGCTGGCGCTGCTGGGTTAGTCCGGGGTCGTCCGTCGCCGCGACGGACCGCCTCGGGTGCTGCCAGCTACCCATAAGGCCGCGGGTTCGGCTAGGAGCCCGCGGCCTTTTTGCGGTGTGCCAGGCATGGCACGATGACTTGGAGGTGTAAGTCCTCTGGAGGCCCTGATCGCGGGAACTCCTAGCTGAACAGCAACTGCGGCGTCGTGA
>CAZHRW010000275.1:0-6499 GCA_964535025.1 uncultured Planctomycetales bacterium | reverse complement strand
ACTTGAACTCAAGAATCCTGTCTGCATGCTTCACGAGGATCTCGAGCCGGCCGGGCCTGCAAGACAGCCCGGCCGATGGATCGTTCTTGCCGGTCGCCGCCGGGCGTGAAGGCCCCGTCGGCAGCCGGACGCATCCTCGTGATGGCACCTCTATTTACTTGTCAATACCTGCCTGCCGAAGCCGCATCGCCCCGGCGAGCCTGCCGCCATCAACAGCGGCGAGACCCATTACTATACCGTTCGTACGAGCCGGGTCAAGGGTTCATCCACGCTTCGCAGGACTTTTTCCTCGGCCGACCATCTATCATCATAGGCCCGCCGTCGCGCCCAGACAAGGGCGTGCTGGATAGTTTTCCGGCGGCGTCGGGATGTTTAAGCCGCTGTCATCGCGGGGATTAAAAGCCATCTAGTCCACCCCGGCCGCCGGCTGGCCGGCCAACTGGTGGAGCGTGTCGAGCTTCGAGCTGACTTCCTCGGCCATGCGGGAGTTGGGAAATTCGGCGATAATCTGCTCGCCGCTGCGGACGGCGTGGGCCCAGCGCTGCTCGGTGACGGCGACGGCGAACTGGACGCCCAGGTTGTGGAGCTTCGCGCGGAAGACCCCGCGGGCGCTCTCCTTGAGGGCCGCCGCCTCGGTGGGGGTGAGGTAGCGGTCCAGTTCCCGCAGCAGTTCGATCGATCGGTCGACGTCGTTGCGCCGGACGGCCTCGTCGTAGCGCTGGAGGAGGTCGCGCTTGTGAGCGTTCATCCGCTCGGTGATGCGGTCGGGCAGTTCGGCGACCAGGGCGCTGCCGGGGAAGACGTCGGCGAGCCGCTCGGCCTCCCGCCGGGCGCGGGCCCAGTTGCGCTGTTCGATGATCCCCTCGACCCGCTGCACGGCGGCGCGGATCGTCTCCTCGCGCGTGGCGCTGCGGCTGGCGGCGACCAGGTCGCGCAGACGCCGCGCTTCGTCGCGATAGCCCAACTGGTGCTCCATGCGGGTGATGACGGCCTCGGCGTGGTCGTAGTCCTGCCGCGCCAGGCAGGCGTTGACCACCTCCTGGACCGCCTCGACCTCGCGGTCGTGGTAGACCATCATCTTGGCCTGGTCGCTGAGGGAACTGACGTCGGCGATCTGCTTGAGATGTTCCCGCGACGCCTCCAGGACCGATTCGGCGCGGCTGACGCGGCTGTTGATCGCCATGACGGCGCTGTAGGTGGTCACCCACAGGCGCACCATGGCCAGTGCCACCACAAGCATCGGCGCCGCCGCCAGTTCGGCCAGGCCCGCGAGGATCAGCAGCCAGGGAATCTCGCCCGTCCACCGGTAGGCGAAGATCCCCCATCCCACCGTCAGCGCGAAAGCGCCCGCCAGCGTGACAAGCGAGGCGACCAGGGCGATGCGGGCGACGTAGACGAGCCAGGTGAAGCGACCGTACCGGTGGGCCATGGGTCTGCTCCTTCTCTAACCGGTCCCCAACGCGGGCCGGACGTGTAAGAATCTATCCACATTAAGCTTAGCTGTCCGGTGCCGGCGAGTCAAGCTTTCGGCCGTAATGCGCCCCTGCGAGGCGATTGTCTGAAGGAGCCCTACGCGGTGGCCGATTCGTTGTATAATAAGCAATTCACGCCGCCGCGGACGGGCGACCGGCCCGACGACGGGCGGCGCTGAATGTGGATCAACACCGATGCCGTTCGAACAGATGGACACTCAGCAGGTGGCCGACTACCTGCACCTCGACGCCCGCGAGGTGCACAAGCTCGCCTCGCGCGGACGCATGCCCTGCCAGAAGCGCCGCAGCGGCTTCGTGTTCCGCAAGATCGAGATCGACCACTGGATCGAGGCGCAACTGCACGAGCTGCCCACCGATCGGCTGGCCGAGATCGAGACCGGCGTCCGCCGCCATCACGGGATGGACGGGGCCGACCTGCTCGTCCATCGCATGATCCCCCCCGGGGGCATCGCCGTGCCCCTTCTCAGTCGTACGCGCGACAGCGTCCTGCGGGACCTGGTGGCGATGGGCGACGCGTGCGGGGTGGTGTACGCCGCCGATGCGTTATACAAGGCGGTCGCCGAGCGCGAGCAGATGCACAGCACCGCCCTGACCCGCGACGCGGCGCTGCCCCACCCGCGGGAGCACACGCCCTACGACATCGCCGCCTCGTTCATCGTCGCCGGCCGCAGCCCGTGCGGGCTGCCGTTCGGGGCGCCGGACGGGTCGCTGACCCGCCTGTTCTTCCTGATCTGCTGCAAGGACGACCGCACCCACCTGCACGTCCTGGCCCGCCTCAGCCGCATGCTCCGCCAGAGCGACACCATCACCGCGCTGCTGGAGGCCGCCGACGCGCAGGAGTTCCGCGACGAACTCGAAGCCGCGGAATGGCTGGCGGTGTCGGGCCCGATGCCGTAGGCTTGGCGGCGTTTACGCGATGTTCTCGTCGACGAACTTACCCTCGCGGATGATGACGGTGTCGTCGAGGCGGACGGTGGGGCGGTTCAGTTCGAGGTCCATGTGGGCGTGGCCGTGGACGCGGCCGTCGCGGGCGGGGTTGTTGCCCAGCGCGACGTGGACGCGGTCGCTGTGGTGCGTGCCGTCGGCCCACCAGTACTCGTCGTTGGCCTTGATCCCCGTGGTGAGCAGGCCGACCTCGTCGACGTGGTCGGCGCGGGGCGAGGCGTCCTCGATGAACGCTTCGAGGCGTCGGACCTGTTCGTCGTCGCCGTCCCAGCCGGTGACGCGGCCGTCGGCGACGTCGACGCGCAGCGGCCGGCGGTCGAGTTCGGTCCTCGGCCGCACGCCCCGCTGGCTGGGCCCGTCGACGATGAGCGTGCCCGTTTCGGTGCCGAACTCGGGGACCAGGGCCACCTCCCCGTACAGCGGCACGAGGACGCGGAAGGGGTTGGGCGTTGCGCCGCGCAGGCCCACGCGGAAGTCCGTGCCCGCCGGCGCCGTGATATGCAGCGTACGGCCGTCCGGCAGGCGGTCCATCAGCCAGTCGGTACGGCGGTTGATCATGGCGACCTGCTCGGCGGTGATGTCCCACCGGTCCATCCCGTGGCTCTGCAGGGCGAAGCAGCGCTGCGTGGCGGTGATGTACCCGTCGACGGCGAGCGGCTCGTCCGGCCGCTCGCGGAGGAGGCGCTCGAAGTTGACGTAGTCGACGGCGTTGATGCACACGTCGGCCGCCCGGATCGCCGCGATGAGCGGCTTGAGGGGCTCGCCCTGCTCGAAGGCCGTCGAGTGGACGTACAGGCCGATGTCCATCACCGTCGGAGGCGCTCCCAGGTCGATGCACGCCTCGGCCAGCGCCGCGGCGATCGGCCGGAGGTCGTCGTGGTAGGGCGGCTTGCTCTGCCGTTCGGTGATGATCAGCACGCTGTCGCCGCACGTGACGCCGCAGGCGACCTCGACGGTGATGCGGGCGTTCTGCCTCAGACGGTCCTCATGCATGGCCGGCTCCCAATGTATGTCAATAGTGGTCGATCCGCAGGCTCTGGTGACGACGGCGGGGGAACAGGGCCGCCACCCACGGCCGCGCCGGCCGCGGGCAGGCCCCCCCGCCGGTTTCGAGGACGGCCGCCGGGTCGTCGGCGCCGATCAGCAGCCTTGCCGTATGCCATGGCCCGCCGACACGCGGGGCCGACGGGTCGACGCCGGCGGCGACACGCACGCGGCCGCGATCCATCACGAGCGTCGCGTCCTCCTCCGGCAGGACGATCGTCAGCGATCCCCGGCGGCCGGCCAGGTCGGTCGCGGCCAGGCGGGCGGACAGCTCGCCGGCCATCTTCGCCAGCGTGGAGCGCAGGTTGATGACCCGGATGAGGTCGGCGCCGTTGCGGTGGTAGTCGGCCGTGAACGTGCACGTCAGCGCCCGCAGGGACGCCGCCAGGGGGTGGTCGGCCCCGCAGGGCAGGCGGACGGTCCGGCAGTCGGCGTCGGCGGCGAGGCGCCGGATCGCCGCCAGCAGGCGGCGGCGGCCCGCGGCGGTCGCGACGCCGCCCAACTCGTGCACCTGGAGCGTCCGGGCCTCGTCGCCGCCCGTGACGACCTCGGCGGCGACGTACCCGCACACCCGCCCGCTGTCGGTCAGCAGCTCGTGCAGCGGCCACTTGCGGTGGTCCTTCGTGAACAGCGGGCGCACGGCGGCGCCGACGACGTCGGCCTGCTCGCGGCGATAGATCCGCCCGACGTGGCCCTCGGCGCGGATCAGCCGCACCAGCGGCGCCCGCCGCAGGCGGACGGTCGGCCCGTCGGCGGGCAGGTCGGCGGTCCGCAGGCGCACGGCGGTCCGCCCGCAGAAGGGGACCCAGCCGAAGCGGCTGTAGAAGCCGGGGATACCCGCCATGAAGCTGGTGTCGTAGCCGCCGGCCCGCATCGCGGCCAGGACGGCCTCCATCAGCCGCCGGCCCAGGCCGGTGCCCCGCGCGTCGCCGTGCGTGCAGACGGCGCCCAGGCCGCCGGAACGGACCGTCGCGCGGCCGATCCGCCGCCGGTGGCCCCAGATGCCGATGTGGCCGACGATCCGCCCATCCCGCACGGCGATGCGGGAGGCGGCCCAGTCGTAGCACGCCCCGTCGAGATACCCGTCGCGGCAGAACCGCTCCCAGCCCCCGGCGCCGTAGGGACCGCCGAAGACCGTCCCGGTCATCACGATCAGCGCCTTGCGCTGCCGCCGCCGCGGCGGACAGATCACCACCTCATCACGCATCCAACGTTTCCTCCACGTACGTGTCCGAAAAGGAGAACTTTGCGCGGATGCCCCGCCGCGACGCAACGAAAAACCGCCGCCGACGTCGCCCGTGGCGGCCGCGGCGCCAGGCACAAAGGGCTTGTACCGTGGGAGCGGACCAGTACAATGCCCGGATTGAATCAGCCGGGCGGACCGCCCGCCTCGCGCGGACGGTTCGGCGAGCTCCCGTGGCGAGCATCCTCCATGTCCCGTATTGGCAACGTGTTGTGGGCGTGGAGTGCGTGGCGGGCAGGGGCCGGTGCACAGAAAGCGGTAAGGATTATGGCAACTGGTGACCGGACGTCCGGACGGCCCGGCCGCCGCGCGGCGGTCCTGGCCGCCGTCGCGGCCGTGCTGGCCGGCGGCTGCGCGTGGACGCCCAAACCGGTAACGGCGCCGGTCGAGCTGCCGGCGGCGTTCTCGGCGACCGGCGAGGCCGAGCCGCCCGATCACTGGTGGCGGGCGTTCGACGACGAAGGTCTCGACGCCCTCATCGAGGAGGCCCTCACGGGCAACTTCGCCCTGTGGGCCGTCCGGGACCGGCTCGACCAGGCCCGCGCCGTCGCGCGGCGCAGCGGGGCGGACCTCTGGCCGTCGCTGGACGGTCGTGCGGGGGTGTCGCGGGAGGTCGAGCGGACGGCGCGGACGGGGCGGGATTACGAGACGTCGTATTCGCTGGGCGTGCTGGCCGGCTACGAGGTGGACCTGTGGGGCCGGATCCGGGCGACCCGCGGGGCGGCCCTGCTGGAGGCGCGGGCCCGCGAGCAGGACCTCCAGGCCGCGGCGATCAGCCTGGCGGCGACGGTCGCGCGGACGTGGTACCAGTGGGTCGAAACCCGCGCCCGGCAGGACCTCGTCGCCGAGCAGCTCGCCACCAACCGCCGCTACCTCGACGTGATCACCCTGCAGTTCCGCAAGGGCCGCGCCGGCGCCACCGACGTGCTCCAGCAGAAGCAGTTGGTCGAGCGGACCCAGGGCGAGCTGATCCGCCTGCAATCGGCGGAGGCGGCGTTGGCGCACGCCCTGGCGGTCCTGGCCGGTCGGGCGCCGGGGGCGCTCCAGTGGCCGGCGGCGACGACCCTGCCGGACCTGCCGCCGCTGCCGGCGACGGGCGTGCCCGCCGCGTGGGTGCATCGTCGTCCGGACGTCGCGGCCGCGGCCCGCCGGGTGCAGGCCGCCGACGGGCAACTGGCGGCGGCGATCGCCGACCAGTTCCCCCGCCTGAGCCTCTCGGCCGACGCCGCGACCGCCGCCGGGCGGGTCGGCGACCTGTTCGACAACTGGTTCGCCTCCCTGGCGGCGAACCTGACGGCCCCGCTGTTTGAGGGCGGGCGCCTGCGGGCGGAGGTGGACCGCACACGGGCCGTCGCGGCCGAGGCGCTGCACGCGTACGGCCAGGCGGTCGTCGTCTCGCTGGCCGAGGTCGAGGACGCCCTCGTCCGCGAGCGCCGCCAGGGCGAGTACGTCGCCAGCCTCGCCGAGCAGCTCGCCCTGGCCCGCCAGGCGACCGACCAGACGCTCGAAAACTACACCAAGGGCACCACCGACTTCCTCCGCTACCTGACCGCCCTGCAGAGCTACCAGAGCCTGCAGCGGCAGTACCTGGCGGCACGGCTGGAGCTGGTGTTGGGGCGGATCGAGCTGTATCGGGCGCTCGCCGGCGGATGGGCGGACGACGGAAGGTAGGCTTTAGAAGCTATGAAAGCCGGGTCTCCCGGCCGGCGGCATTTTGCGGGATCATAGTCCCATTCTTAGCGGGCTGATCTCGTGGATCGCCCCGGACCGACGG
>CAZHRW010000274.1:0-4474 GCA_964535025.1 uncultured Planctomycetales bacterium | reverse complement strand
ACGGCGACGGCGTCGGCGTGGACCTTGAGAGCGCGACGCTCAGCCTTGACGGCATCGATGTGACCGGGCAGGCAACCCGCGAGGAGGGCAGGATCGTCTACACACCGGCCGGCCCACTTGCCCCGAGCGTCGGAGGTCCAGGCGACGGCCTTCCCCAGGCCGTACTGCCACTTGGCCAGCAGCGGGTCGGTGGCTTTGGGCCCGTGCATCAGCAGCGTCGCGCGGCCCTTGAGCGTGGTGGCGACCTGCCCCCGCAGGCGGGGCAGCGCGCCGAGCCCGCGGCAGATGGGGTCGACCTCGCCGGAGGCCGTCGCGACCATCGCCGGTGCGATCCCGTCCTTCGGCTCGATGAAGGCGTTGCGGGCCACCAGGGCGACGTCGCGGACGAAGAGCTTCGGCAGGTTCCTCGGGTCGTCGGTGAAGTAAACCTTTCCCCCGCCGGCGCGGGCGACGTCCTTGAGGAACCCGCTGTCGTTGCCGGGGGCATCGCGCCCCAGACCGATCACGCTGACGGTCACGCCCTCGGCGTGGGCACGGCCGACCATGGCGACACACCCGTCCTGCTGCTCGCTGTCGTCGGCATCGGCGAACAGGACGATGTGCCTGCTCGACGCCCGCGCGCCGGCCAGGGCCTCCAGCGCCGCCCTGAGGGCCGTCCGGCAGTAGATCCCGCCGCCGCCGGGCTTGTTGGCCAGGACGTCGCGGATCAGCGCGCCCTGTTGGGGGGGCGTCATCACCTGGATGGGCGGCTGGGTGGTCCATTTGTAGCTCTGGTCGACCATGACGACGCCGGCCTCGTCGCGATCGTCGAGCAGCTTGATCGCCTCGGCGGCGCCGTTGTTGGCCAGGTCCATCTTCGTCCGGTTGCCGGTCACCGGCGCGCCCATCGAGCCGGATTGGTCGATGGCGATCGCCAGGGCCAGCGAGGCGCGTTCGATATGGCGGTCGACGTCGCAACTGACGGGGGCGAGCGCCTCGATGGGCGTGCGGCTGTAGCCGCCGGGGCCGAAGCTCTGCTCGCCCCCGACCCAGATCAGCCCGCCGCCGGCGCGGACCCACTGGCGGGCGAGCTCCATCTGCGGCGCGCCCAGGGCGTCGGCGGGCACGTCGGACAGGACGATGCAGTCGTAGTAGTTCAGCTCGAGCATCGTGCCGGGGAACCCCGCGGGGCCGACCCGCTCGACGGCGAGCTCGGCGCCCCGCAGGGCCGCGTGGAGGTTGGCGCCCTGCCGTCCGTCGGCCGAGCCGTCCACGATGAGGATGCTCGGCGTTCCCATCACGCGGACCAGGCCCGTCGCGCGGTTGTTGGCGGCGGTCGGGTCACCGCCGGCGGGGTCGACGACGACCTCGTAATCGTAGAATCCCCCGGCGCCGACCCGCTCGACCGAAACCGGCACGAGGTTGGCCCCGGCCTCGAGGCGGACGACCTTGTCGGACCGGTCGGGATCGTCCGACAGGTCGACGATCCGCCCGCGCCGGCGCAGCGACAGGCGGACGGTCCGCCGGCGGTCGCTGTGGATGACGGCGCTGACGGTAAAGGGCTGGTCGGCCTGGACCTGCGAATCGACCATCAGGCGTTCGACGCGGACGTCCCCGGCGGTGGCCCCGCCCAGGACGAACACGTCGACGGGCACGTTGGCCTGGCGGGCCATCATCGCCGCGGCGGCGGCGGTGGACTCGGCGACGGTGTCGTTGCCGTCGGTCAGCAGGACGATCCGGTTGGCCGCGTCGGGCGGGGCGATCGACAGGGCCAGGCGGACGGCCTGGCCGATATCGGTGAAGTCGCGGAGGTACTCGCCCTGGGCCGTCCCCAGTGCGGCGGCGCCGGGCAACTGCCGCAGGACGCTGCGCCCGGCGAAGTCCACCACGGCAGCCTGCTGGTGGGGCCGGAGGGCCTCCAGCAGCGTCGCCAGGGTTTCCTGGGCCTTCTCGCGGGGCAGGGGATCGACCGACTTGGACTGGTCGACCAGGACGGTCACACACAGCTTATCGCTCCGCCGCACCAGCCGGGCCTGGGCGACGGCCAGGACCAGGGCGATCACCGCGGCGACCCGCAGGGCCGTCGCCGTGACCTGCCGCCACCGCGGCGCCGCGGTGCGCGTAGCGACGGCCAGCCATACCGTCGGCGCGATCAACCCCAGGCCGAGCAGGGCCCAGGGATAGAGCACGTCCACGCTCAGCAGGTTCAGCCCCAGGATGCCACACGCTTCGTGCGCCCACATAACCGGAGGCTATTGTAACCCATGGGAAGGGAACGGCGACCCTCGAATACCGAACAAGGAACACCGACGCTCAACGGCCGGCGCTGTCGGCATAGCCTCAGCGCGCGACCGATGCGATCGTCGACATCCCTTGCTGGCTGGTCGACCGTCGCCGTGATCTAGCTGCCCTTGGGCCGCCCGCGTCCTCGCGAGAGGTTCATGCCGACCTGTTTCTCGACCCTCTTGATGAAGGCCGGGGCGCCGGCGGGCTTGCCGGTGCGCATCCGCATGGCCAGCCACTCGGCCCGCTGGCGATCGAGCGGCTCGTCGTGCAGCGCGCTCCAGTCGTCGATGCGGCCGGTGACGGGGCGGAACTCACTCAGCAGGTCGGCGGCGTCCTTGAGCTCCCTGGCAGGGCCGCGGCCGTTGCGCATCACGGCGCTGCTGAAGGGATACTCCGTCGGCGACTTGGCCGGGCCCTCCGCGACGGGGCGGGTCTCGACGAATTTGATCGCGTCGACGGCCGTCGGGTTGTCCAGCGGACAGCTGGCGAACCGGCGCGGGGTGACCTCGCCTTTGAAGCCGTTGGCGTGCAGGAACCGCGCGAAACGCGTCTGGGCCACACGCATGAACGAGCTGAGCGCCTCGGCGCTGGGCGGAACGAGGACAAAATACGCCCGCTTGTGCAGCAGTGCAAAAGCGAGGATCTTGACCCGATAAATCTCCGCGCAGGTCTTGAGGATGTCGGTGAAGGCCTTTCTGCGTCTGGCGGAACTGAACAGGGGACGTTCTCCGCCCTGGCAGACCAAATGGGGTTTTCCGGGGAGTACTATTCTTGCAATTCGTGCCATAGCAATCTGACCTTACCGATCCGACGTGTTCGCGTCAAGGGTTTTGCTGCCGGTTTTTGCTATAGCGAAGTAACCATTTTCGCCATGGGCCCGTCACGAGCGAACCTGTGGTATTATTCGTCCGGCGCCGCCGTGTCCCCTCAGGACCACCCTTCGGCCGTCTCGGCGACACTGACGCTCATGACCCGCGTCGCCGCGTTCGACCGCTGCGGGGACGCCTGTTGGAGGTGCTGGAATTTCACGATCGCCTCGTCGGGGCTGTGGGCCTCGATCTCGGTCATAAGCTGCCGGGTGCTCTGCTGATAGCGGATTCGGTAACGCATCGGCACGCCCTCCTTGCTGAGCAGAGCATACGATACGCCAGCGCGGCGGTGCAAACGCCGCCGCATCGTGCCGGGATAAGGCGTCGGCCAGGAGGAAAACGTGGACGCCAAAAGCAACGTGGACACCTAGGGACGGCAGGCTGCGCGGGGACGGCCGGTCAGTCGGCCGCGCCGCTCAAATAAGCGACAATCCCTTCGGCAATCGCCGCGGCCAGGCGGCGGCGGTAGGCCGGCGTGGCCAGCCGGGCCGCTTCGGTCCGGTTGGTCAGGTAGCCCAGTTCGACCAGCACCGCCGGCATCCGCGTGCGCATCAGGACCCGCCACCGCTGGTGGTCCCGAATACCGCGGAAGGTGTCCACCTGCGGCGCCATGGCCGCGGCAATGCACTCGGCCAGGCGGGCCGTCTTCGGCGGGGCGCCGGGGGCGATATACAGCGTAAAACCGTCAATGGCGTCGTCGTTGGGGAACGCGTCGGCGTGGATCGACACGAACAGGTCCGCGCCGGCGTCGTTGGCAATCGTAGCACGATCGTTCAGTTCAACGAACGTGTCATCGTCGCGCGTCAGGATCACCCGCGCCCCGTAAGGTCGCAGAGCATCGGCGATGCGATGAACCGTGTCCAACACCAGCACCTTCTCGGGCGGACCGCCCCACGGGTTGGGGGCGCCGGGGTCGTCGCCGCCGTGACCGGCATCGAGGACGACGACCGCCCCGCGCAGCGAGGGCCGTGCCGGCCGCGGCACCGGCGCGGGGGTCACCACCACGAGGTCCGGCTGCGACCGGCGGACCGGGCCGAGGCGACGGGCGATCCGCTCGGCCAGGGCCGCGCGAACCTCCAACCGCCCGTCGTGACGGACGATGTCGCGGCCGGGCTCGACGCGGTGGCCGTCCACCAGCACCGACGGGGCAGGCGGGCCCATGATCAGCAGCGAATGGCCGCCGCCGTCCAGATCGATCGCGTGGCGGTTCGCTCGTCGCACCTGGAGGCCCAGCCGGTCGGCCAGGGCGACGGCGTCCAGCCGCGGCGACGGGGGGGTCTGGGGACGAAGCGCCACCGACGACGGCTGACACCCGGCGATCGCCACGGCGACGGCCGCCA
>CAZHRW010000273.1:0-2743 GCA_964535025.1 uncultured Planctomycetales bacterium | reverse complement strand
GCCTGGGGTATCGCACGGCCCTGGTCGGCTGCCGCGTGGCGGCCGAGCGGCTCGACGAGGCGGGGGCGGCCGTGGCGGGCCATCCGGGGGTCAGCCACTGCTACGCGCGGCGGGGGCCGCTGAACCTGTGGTTCACGCTGTCGATCCCCCCCGACAGCCGTCTGGGTCCGGCGGGCACCGCCGCCCGCCTGGGCGAGTCGGCCGGCGCCGAGGTGCTGCACGTGCTGCCGGCGGTGCGGCGGTTCAAGCTGCGGGTCCACGTCGGCGCCGACGGGCAAATGAGCGCGCCGGTCGAGCCCGACGAGCCGTCCGCGCCCGTCGAGACCTACACGGCCGACGCCGCGGAACGGCGGATCATCCGCGCGCTGCAGGCCGACCTGCCGGGCGAGGACGACGCGTTCGCGGCGGCGGCGGCGGCGGCGGACGTGTCGGTCGAGCGACTGCTGGCCACGGCCGCGTCGCTTCGGGCGGCGGGCGTGCTGCGGCGGTACGCGGCGATCCTCCACCACCGCCGCGCAGGCGTGCGTGCGAACGTGATGGTCGCCTGGCGGGAGGCGGCGGCTTGCGGCGACGCGCTGGCGGCGGCGGCGGCGACGATGCCGTCGGTGAGCCACTGTTACCGCCGCGAGCCGGCCGACGGGTGGCCCTACACGCTGTACACGATGATCCACGGTCGCACGGCGGCCGAGTGCGAGGCCGCGATCGCCGCGCTGGCGGCCCTGCCGGCGGCGGGCGAGCACGTGGCGTTGTGGACCGCGCGGGCGTACCGGAAGCGGCGGGTCCGCCTGTTCACCGACGACGTGGCCCGGTGGGAGGAACTTCACGCCTGACATCGGGGGGCGCTTCAGGAAGCGGCGGGTCCGCGTATTTGCCGTCGACGGGCCTGGTGGGAAAAGCTTCACGCCTGACATCGCGGGGGCGTTTGGGTACAATCCGGCGTATGAACATCATCGACTTTCACACGCACGCCTTTCCGGACGCCCTGGCCCCGCGGGCGATCGCGGCGTTGGAGGGCGAGATCGAGGACCGTTACGCCGCGAAGCTCGACGGGCGGGTCGACTCGCTGGTGGCGTCGATGGACGCCGCGGGCATCGGCCG
Organism: uncultured Planctomycetales bacterium; assembly: GCA_964535025.1. Lineage (GTDB taxonomy): Bacteria > Planctomycetota > Phycisphaerae > SM23-33 > FEN-1343 > JAAYZK01. The sequence goes on along the minus strand of CAZHRW010000273.1, from coordinate 1,645 downwards.
CGCGGTGGTCTGTCCGATCGCGACCAAGCCCAAGCAGTTCGAGGGCATTTTGGAATGGAGCCTCTCGATCCGCAGTGAACGCCTCATTCCCCTGGGCAGCATTCACCCCGACGCCGCGGACGTCGCCGCCGAGGTCCGTCGCGTGGCGGAGGCGGGGCTGATCGGGTTGAAGCTTCACCCGATGTACCAGCAGTTCACCGTCGACGAGCCGCGACTCGATCCGCTCTATGCCGCCGCGGCCGAGGCGGGGCTGATGGTCGTCCTGCACAGCGGCTACGACATCGCGTTCGACACCAGCGAGCAGGCCAACGCCGAGCGGATCGCCGCGGTGATCGACCGCCACCCGGACCTGCTGCTGGTCGCCACGCACCTGGGCGGCTGGAAGGACTGGCGGCGGGTCCGCGAGCACCTGGCGCCGCGGAAGCTGTGGATCGAGACGTCTTATTCGCTCGACTGGATGAGCCGCGAGGACGCCGTCGACCTCATCCGCACGCTGGGCGTCGACCGGCTGATGTTCGGCACCGACAGCCCGTGGGCCGACCAGCGGGAGGAGATCGCCCGGATGCAGGCGTTGGGGTTGACCGACGCGGAGTACGACGCGATCTTCCACGGCAACGCCGAGCGGCTGCTGGCGAGGGTGGGGGCGTAGGTGACGCGCTTTCGGTTGCTGGCGGTGGATGTGGACGGGACGCTGGTGGGGCCCGATCAGCGGGTCGGCGCGCGGACGCGGCGGGCGCTGGCCGCGGCCGGGCGGGCGGGGCTGATGGTATGCCTGGCGACGGGGCGGGGCGTCAAGGAGGTGCTGCCGGTCCGCCGCGCCGCCGGGCTGGACGGCTCGCCGGATCCGCTGGTGTGCATCAGCGGCGCGCTGGTCTGCGACGGCCGTACGAGTGAAACCCTGCTGACCCAGCCGATGTCGAGGGCCGACGCCGTCGCCGGCTGCGAGGCGATCGCATCGACGGGCCTGTCGGCGGTGGCGCTGGTGGACCCGTGGCGGTGGGGCTATGACTACATTCACGTGCCCGGCGGCGACGCCGAGCACATTGAGCGGGTCTGGTTCAGTCGCGGGCCGTTCGGCGTCCGCCGGGTTCGGTCCCTGGCCGAGCTGGACGAGCCGCCCGAGATCCTCCGCCTGACGGCCATCACCGACGGCGAGCGCGCCGAGCGGGTCCGTCGCGCGGTGGCCGACGCGTGCGGCGGGCGGCTGCGGGTCGAGCGGATCGACGCGCCGAACTACGGCATCCACGTCGTCGAGTGCTTCGCCGCCGGCGCGGACAAGTGGACCGGCCTGCGCCACGTCGCGGCCCGCCGCGGCATCGACGCCGCCGACATCGCCGCCGTCGGCGACGAGATCAACGACCTGCCCCTGTTCGCCCACGTCGGCCTCCCCGTCGCCATGGGCAACGCCGTCGAACCCGTTCGCCGCGCCGCCCGTCACATCACCGCCGGCCACGCCGCCGACGGCCTGGCGGTCTTCATCGAGCGCCTCCTCGCGGGCGAGTTCGACTGAGGGGCGGTCAAGGAGGATCGTAGAGGCGGTCCGGCGTCCAGCCGGCCAGGCAGGCGGCGGCGAGCAGGTCTGCCTCGCTGTAACGGACGCACATGGCCTGTTCGAAGCGTCGCATATCGTCCGGGGGGGGCGGCT